>NZ_JBXVPZ010000091.1:0-26167 GCF_057961495.1 Streptomyces sp. P5F9
GCCCTCTGTTCTTGGGGACCGGTGGGCATCCATAGTGGGCATCCATTGGGGGGACTGGGGGGTTGCTCGATGGGAGTGCGGCTGATGGTGGTCGACGACCACCGATTGCTCGCCGAGGCACTGGCCTCGGCGCTGAAGCTGCGTGGACACCGGGTGCTGGCAGCGGCCGCACCCGCCGCGGGCGCGGCCGAGCTGGTGATCACCCGCGCCCCCGAGGTATGCCTACTGGGCACAGCGACACCGGCCGAACCGGGCATCTTCGACCCGGTGATCAAAATCAAACGCGAACGTCCCCAGGTCGCGGTCCTGGTCCTGGGCCCGGTCCCGAGCCCTCGAGGCATAGCGGCAGCCTTCGCCGCAGGCGCGTCCGGCTACGTCCGCCACGACGAGCGCATCGAGGGCGTGGAGCGGGCGATCATGAAGGCAAGGGCGGGCGAGGCGGCCGTAGCACCGCAGTTGTTGCAAGGTGCCTTCAGTGAACTCCTCAACCCGGCGGCCCAACCGGACGACGAGGGCCAACGCCTGTTGCAGATGCTCACGCCACGGGAGGTGGAGGTCCTGGTCCGGGTGGCAGACGGCGAGGACACCCGCCTGATCGCGGCGGGCATGGGCATCGCTCCGTCGACGGCCCGCACGCACGTGCAGAGGGTGCTGATGAAACTGGGGGTGGGGTCGCGGCTGGAGGCGGCGGCCCTGGCGGCGCGGACGGGGCTGCTGGACCGGGCCGGGCCGCTGAACAATTCGGCGGGGCCGGACCTGTAGGGGATGCTGTTGGTCAATCCCGTCGGCGGGCTCGGGAGGCCGTACGTAGCTGCGAAAATGTGACACTTTAGGGGGCAGGTGTCACATTTTTTCGGATGGGTGGTCCGGCTGTGCGGGGTTCGCTGACAGCGGTCCAGGAGGGGCACGAGGGCCTTATCGCGTTCGTACGGGAGCGCCGACGTTCTACGGGGCCACGGCACGCACGATCAGGGTTCCGATGTGACCGCACTGTCGAAGTTTGCTATGCGGTCAACTAGGTTTCCCTCAAGGTGAGTCGAGCGGGTGAGCGCCCCGCCCTTCTGGGGGAGAGGCCGGCGGATCGTATGCCGAGGAGGAGGGCGGCGAGGGCCGTAGGTGTGGTGGTGAGGTGCGTGGTGGGAGCGTCGCTTTCGCGGAGGTGGACTGTGCCGGGGGTGGTGGCGAGTTCGACGCAGTTGTTTCCGTCGGCGCCGCCAGAGAAGGATGATTTCTGCCAGTTGTCGGGGGTGGTCACGGCACGCCTCACAGTTCCTTCGCCAGCCTGTGGATGAAGTCACGCGAACGTGTGGGTTCGAGTGACACAGCCTCCACCTTACGGAAGAGCGTTCGAAAGGCGCCGAGCTGGGCTTCGGCATCGATGAACGCCGTGCCGTCGGCTGTGTCGCGAAGCGCGGTGTCCAGCTTGGGTACGGGGCCACCCGCGTACGTCATGGTGCTCCAGGCTCCGCCGAAGTCGTCAAGGTCGAAGGGGATGACGCGCACGGTGATGTGATCCGCCTCGGAGAGTTCCAGGATGCGGGTGAGCTGAGTTCGTGCGGCGGTCCGGTTGCCGACTTTGATGCGCAGGGCCGCCTCATGGATCACGGTTTCGTACGGGATGGGGGCAGGGCCCGTGACGATCACCTTGCGCTCCATCCGGTGGCTGACTCGCAACTCCAGGTCGCCGTCAGGGAGTTCGGGGACGCGGTACGAGAAGAGGCCGCGGGCGTAGTCCTCCGTCTGGAAGAGGCCGGGGACGTGCAGGAACTCGACGTCGAACCGGTATGTGGCGTGGTGCTCCAACTCGGCGATGTCCAGGAACGGAACCGGCAGGAGACCCCGGTACTTCTCCCACCAGCCGCGTGTCCGGTCGGTCGCCATCGCCACCAGGGCTTCGGTCAACTCCCTATCCGTGCAGGCGTAATTGGCGGCAAGTCGGCGAACAGTGCTCTCGCTCATGCCTACGACCCCGGATTCGATCCGACTGAGCCGCGCCGAGTCCGTTCCCACGGCCGCCGCGGCCTCGCGCCCGCTGAGCCCTGCGGCCTCGCGCAGTTTTTGCAGCTCGGAGCCGAGGCGCATCTGGCGCGCGGTCGGCTGCAACCTCCGTGCCATGAGTTTCCTCCTCGTCTCAACCGCCTTGGAACGGTGCCTCGTTCGGGGGCAGATTATGACAGGCGGGTTGCGTGAGGCCAATTTTGGCCTCTACTGTCGGTGACGCGACGTACACGCTGCGGAACCCGGGGCTTCCGGAAGCGCACCACTCCGTCCTGCCATGACGGCTGCGGCAATGCCACTGCCCGCGCCCACAGCGCACCGCCAACTCCTCCCTCGCCAACCGGAGTTCACGCATGCCCGAAAACAGCGACTGGGAGTACTCCCTCCGCGTCCCGAACGACCTCCGAGCCGTCACCGTCTGCCGCCGCACTCTCCGGCTGATCCTCACCATCCAGGGTCTGATCACCCTCGTCGACACCGCCGAACTGATCGCCTCGGAGCTGGTCAGCAACGCCGTCGTACACACCAAGGGCCCCGCCGAACTGCGCGTGCGCCTGTCGAAGGGCGTGCTGCGGATCGGCGTGTGGGACACGGACCGCGAACCGCCCGAGCCGCCGGGGCGGTTGGAGGACCTCACCGACGTAGAGAACGGTCGCGGCATGGCCCTCGTCCGCGCCTGCTCCGACCTCTGGGGCTGGCAGCCCCTGTCCAGGCACGGCGACCGAGGCAAATACGTGTGGGGTGACCTGGCCGTCTCATAGCTCGTTGATCACGTAGTACAGAAAGGAGAGCCCATGGTCAGCTCAACGCATGAGGCGATGCACCGGATCTTCCAGAAGGACCCCGAACTCCTCACCCGTGCTCTGCAGGACGTGTTAGGTGTCGCCTTCCCCAAGCCGCACGACTTCGCAGGCATGAACATCGACCTCACCGAGATCGAGCCGGTCGAGCGGCGCGTGGACACGCTGATGCGGGCGGAGACCGACGAGGGCGCGTACCTCCTCGTCGTGGAGTCGCAGGGAAAGCCGGACAAGAGGAAGCGCGGCAGCTGGCCGTACTACCTGAGCTACCTGTACGAGAAGTTCCGCTGTGAGCCGGTGCTCATCGTCACCACGCAGAGCAGCGCCACGGCTCGTTGGGCAGCGCGGCCCATTCATCTCGGCGTGCGGGGGTGTCCCTCGCTCACCGTTACGCCTCTCGTTCTGGGCCCGGACAACGTTCCGCTGATCGTGGACGTGGAGGAGGCCGTGGGGGATCCATCCCTTGCGGTGCTTTCGGCGATGACGCATGGCCGGGGTCGGCAGGCTCCCGCCATACTGGAATCGCTGGCTGCCGCCCTGGACACCATCGACCGGGACACTGCTGCGGTGTTCGCGCAGTTCGTCGACTCATGCCTGGACGACCCCCAGGCGAAGCAGATGTGGAGTGACCTGATGACAACGATGCAGTACTTCTTCCGGCACCCGCTCGCCGAGGAAGTCCGCGAGCAAGGGCGCGAAGAGGGCCGGGAAGAGGGCGTCGCGCAGGAACGCGCCGCGACGGTCCTCAAGCTCCTTCGGCTGCGCGGCATCTCGGTCCCCGACTCAGTGCGTGACCGGGTGCAGGCCTGTTCCGACCTCGACCTACTGGAGACCTGGGTCGAGCGGGCGCTGCACGCGGAGAGCGCGGAGGGCCTGTTCGTCGACGACCGGACGTGAGGGGATGGTTCGGGCGCGGGGCCGGAGCGAGCTCAGGCCCCGCGACGGGTGCATGGTGGCGAACGGTGCCGCAGTTCCCCAGGGGCGCGGGGCTGTGACATGTGCGGCTCCGCCGCGTGGGCGTGACCAGCCACAGCTCACCCGCGCCCGGCAGACGACCTAAGCCCCCTCTTCCTTCTCCGTGACCTCCGCGAGTTCCACCGGAGGTGTCGGCCGCAGCTTCAGCCAGCCCAGGAAGAAGATCCCGAGCAGCAACATCGCGATCCCGGTCCACAGGTTGATGTTGACGCCCTCGGCCTTGTCGAGTGTCGCCTGGGACGGACTGATCCCGGCGATCGTGACGATGACGCCGTAGACGACGAACAACCCCCCGATGATCAGCCGCAGATCGAACAGGCGGGACGCCGTCGTGGACTTGACCTCCAGCTCACTGACCTCGCGCTGGACGTCCTGCCCGGAGTGTTCGGGGTGTTCGGGGTGTCCTGAGTTCTCAGACATGGTTTCTCAATCCTCCCGCGACTAGAACGAGAACGGGATGTAGCAGACGGCCGCCAGGATCACCGCGCCCCAGCCGAGCAGTGCGGGCCGGCGGTACCACGCGTCGTCGCCCGCTGCCGGTGCCTCGGTCATGCCGGGGGACGTCGTGCCGTAGACCAGGCCCTGGAGCTGTTCCGCCGGCTTCGGTTGCGTGAACAGGGACACCGCGAACATGACCACCGCACCCGCGACGAACCCGGCGATCGCGGAGACGAAGTTGGCGCCCTGGTCGGAGGGGATGGAGATGATCCCGTGCTTGTAGATCCAGAAGTAGTTCACCATCGCCGTCACCGTGCCCGCGAGCAGGCCCCAGAAGCCGGACTTCGGGGTGGCCTTCTTCCAGAACATGCCGACGATGAAGACGACGAACATCGGCACGTTGAAGAAGGAGAAGAGCGTCTGGAGGTAGCTCATGATGTTGGAGAAGGAGGAGGCCAGGAAGGCGGTGCCTACCGACGCCGCTACGCCGATCACCGTGATGAGGCGGCCGAAGCGGACGTAGTACTCGTCCTCGCGGTCCTTCACGACGTACTTCGCCCAGATGTCGTTCGTGAACACCGTGTTGAAGGACGACACGTTGGCCGCCATGCCGGCCATGAACGCTGCCAGCAGACCCGTCACCGCGATGCCGAGGACGCCGTTGGGCAGCAACTCCTGCATCAGATAAGGAATCGCGTCGTTGTACTGGAGGTCCGAGCCGCTGGTGCCGATCTTCGGGACGAGCGCCGCGGCGACCAGGCCCGGGATCATCACCAGGAACACGATGAAGACCTTCGGATACGCGGCGATCAGCGGGGTGCGCTGGGCCGCGGACAGGTTCTTCGCGGAGAGTGCGCGCTGGACCTCGGCGAAGTTGGTCGTCCAGTAGCCGAAGGAGAGGACGAAGCCGAGGCCGAGGACGATCGTGAGCCAGTTCGCGCCGAGCGGGTTGACGCTGCCAATGCCGGTGCCACCCCACGCGGTGGTGAAGTTGTGGCCGTGGGTCGCGTCCAGCTTGTGGGTCAGCCCGTCCCAGCCGCCGGCCTTCTTCAGGCCGAGGTAGGAGATCGGGATGAGGGCCGCCAGGATCACGAAGAACTGGAGGACCTCGTTGTAGATCGCCGACGACAGCCCGCCGAGGGTGATGTACGCGAGGACGAACGCGCCGGCGACCACGATCGCCACCCACTGCGGCCAGCCCAGCAGCGCCTCGACGACGATCGCGAGGGCGTACAGGTTGACGCCCGCGATCAGGATCGCGGCGAAGGCGAACAGGATCGAACTCAGCAGGTGTGCGGCCCTGTCGAAGCGCAGCAGCAGGAACTCGGGGACCGAGCGGACCTTCGAGCCGTAGTAGAAGGGCATCATCACCAGGCCGAGGAAGACCATGGCGGGGATGGCGCCGATCCAGTACCAGTGGACGGTGTAGGCGCCGTACTGGGCGCTGTTGGCGGCCATGCCGAGGATCTCGGTGGCGGCGAGGTTGGCCGAGATGAAGGCGAGACCGGTGATCCAGGCGGGCAGTGAACGCCCGGAGAGGAAGAAGTCGAGGCTCGTCTTCACCGATGTGCGGGCGGCCAGGCCGATGCCGAGGACGACCACGAAGTAGATCGCCAGGATCGTGTAGTCGAGCCCGTTGGTGGGGAGCCGTAGCTCGGCGGCGAGAGAGGTGGGGGTCTGCAGGGTCTGCATCAAGCGCTCACCTTGTTTGACGTCTGGTTGATGTCTTTGGTTGGTGTTCTTTGTTTGATTTTGATGGTGACGACTGGGGGGATTGGTGGTTTGATGTGTTTAGTTCTGTGTGAAGCCCGGATGCGGCGTGGATGTACGTACGGATGGAGAGCCCGGCGTGAAGAAGACCTCGACCCGGTTGGCCGACGGTCGTGAGCTCATCTACTACGACCTGAGGGACGACACCGTGCGCGACGCGGTGGACCGACGCCCGCTGGAGCGCACGGTCACCACTTCGGAGGTACGGCGGGACGTCCTGCTCGGCGACTCGGTGGCGATCGCCTCGCACCGCCAGGGCCGCATCTACCACCCGCCGGTCGACCAGTGCCCGCTCTGCCCGACCACCGGCGACCGGCTCAGCGAGATCCCGGACTCGTCGTACGACGTCGTCGTGTTCGAGAACCGTTTCCCCTCGCTGGCCGGCGACTCGGGCCGCTGCGAGGTGGTCTGCTTCACCTCGGACCACGACGCGTCCTTCGCCTCGCTGACGGAGGAGCAGGTGGCCCTCGTCCTCGATGCGTGGACGGACCGGACGTCGGAGCTGTCGCATCTTCCCTCCGTCGAGCAGGTGTTCTGTTTCGAGAACCGCGGCGAGGAGATCGGCGTGACGCTCGGTCATCCCCACGGCCAGATCTACGCCTACCCGTTCACCACCCCGCGCACCGCCCTGATGTTGCGTTCACTGGCGACTCATAAGGAGGCGACCGGCGGGGAGAACCTCTTCGACTCGGTCCTGGAGCGGGAACTCGCCGGCGAGCGGGTCGTCCTTGAGGGTGAACACTGGGCGGCCTTCGTGCCGTACGCCGCGCACTGGCCGTACGAGGTCCACCTGTATCCCAAGCGCCGGGTGCCCGATCTGCTCGGTCTCGACGAGGCGGCCCGCACAGAGTTCCCCAAGGTCTATCTGGAACTCTTGAGGCGCTTCGACCGGATCTTCGGTGAGGGCGAGCCTCCGACGCCGTACATCTCCGCCTGGCACCAGGCGCCGTTCGGCACGCTGGAGGAGTTCGACGGGGTGAGCAGGGACGACTTCGCTCTCCACCTTGAGCTTTTCACCATTCGCCGTACGTCCGGCAAGCTGAAGTTCCTCGCGGGTTCCGAGTCCGGCATGAGCGTGTTCATCAACGATGTGCCGCCGGAGTTCGCGGCACAGCGACTGCGAGAGGTAGCGAGTTGATGAGCGGTAAGTACCTGGTCACGGGCGGCGCGGGATACGTCGGCAGCGTGGTCGCCCAGCACCTGCTGGAGGCGGGCCACGAGGTCACCGTCCTGGACAACCTCTCGACGGGTTTCCGTGAGGGCGTGCCGGCGGGTGCGTCGTTCATCGAGGGCGACATCCGCGACGCCGCCAAGTGGCTGGACTCCTCGTACGACGCGGTCCTCCACTTCGCCGCGTTCTCCCAGGTCGGCGAGTCCGTCGTCAAGCCGGAGAAGTACTGGGACAACAACGTCGGCGGCTCGATGGCCCTCCTCGCCGCCATGCGTGAGGCCGGCGTCCGCAAGCTCGTCTTCTCCTCCACGGCCGCCACGTACGGCGAGCCGGACGAGGTCCCGATCGTCGAGACCGCCCGCACCTCCCCGACGAACCCCTACGGCGCGTCGAAGCTGTCGGTCGACTTCATGATCACGAGCGAGGCGCAGGCCCACGGCCTCGGCGCGGTCTCCCTCCGCTACTTCAACGTGGCGGGCGCGTACGGCAGTTGCGGCGAGCGGCACCAGCCCGAGTCGCACCTCATCCCGCTCGTCCTCCAGGTCGCCCAGGGCAAGCGCGACGCGATCTCGGTCTACGGCGACGACTACCCGACGCCGGACGGGACCTGCGTCCGTGACTACATCCACGTGGCGGACCTGGCCGACGCACACTTGCTCGCGCTGAAGGCGGCGACCCCGGGCGAGCACCTGATCTGCAACCTCGGCAACGGAGAGGGCTTCTCCGTCCGCCAGGTGATCGAGACCGTGCGCCAGGTCACCGGGCATCCGATCCCCGAGGTCGTGGCCCCGCGCCGCGGCGGCGACCCGGCCACCCTGGTGGCCTCGGCGGCCCGGGCCAAGGAGCGCCTCGGCTGGAACCCGTCCCGCGCGGATCTCGCGGGCATCGTCGCGGACGCGTGGGCGTTCGCGCAGAACGTATCGAACTGATCGAAGGGCTAGGGGATCGCACGTGGGTGTACGCGAGGGCTTCGAGGAGCTGTACGGGACCGCTCCCGAGGGCGTCTGGGCCGCGCCGGGCCGGGTCAACCTGATCGGCGAGTACACCGACTTCAACGAGGGCTTCGTGATGCCGCTCGCCCTGCCGCACACGGCGGTGGCGGCGGTGTCCCGCCGCGGCGACGGCGTCCTGCGCCTCCACTCGGCGGACATCGAGGGCCCGGTGGTGGAACTGCACGTGGCGGATCTGGCCCCGCGCACGAACACCAGCTGGGCCGCGTACCCGGCGGGCGTGGTGTGGGTGTTGCGCGAGGCGGGTCACGAGGTGACAGGCGCGGACATCCACCTCTCCTCGACGGTCCCGACGGGCGCGGGCCTGTCGTCGTCGGCCGCACTGGAGGTCGTCACGGCCCTGGCCCTGAACGACCTCTTCCAACTCGGCCTTTCCGGCCCGGAGTTGGCGCGCTTCTCGCAGCGCGCGGAGAACGACTTCGTGGGCGTCCCCTGCGGCATCATGGACCAGACGGCCTCGGCCTGCTGCGAGGAGGGCCACGCGCTCCACCTCGACTGCCGGGACCTGTCGATCCGCCAGATCCCCTTCGACCTCGCGTCGGAGGGCCTCTCGCTCCTGGTCGTCGACTCCCGCGTGAAGCACGCGCTGGGCGACGGCGCGTACGCGGAACGCCGCGAGGGCTGCGAGGAGGGCGCCCGCCAGTTGGGCGTCCCGTTCCTGCGGGACGTGGCGTACGAGGACCTGGAGTCGTCCCTGGCACGCCTCTCCGACGAACGAATCCAGCGCTACGTCCGCCACGTGGTCTCCGACGACCACCGCGTCGACCAGGTCATCACCCTGCTCGACGCGGGAGACGTACGCGCGATCGGCCCGGTCCTGACCAAGGGCCACGCCTCCCTCCGCGACGATCTCCGCATCTCCTGCCCGGAGCTGGACCTCGTGGTCGACACGGCGGTCGGCGCGGGCGCGCTGGGCGCCCGCATGACGGGCGGCGGCTTCGGCGGCTCGGCGGTCGTACTGGTCGAGGCCGCGGAGGCGGACACGGTCACGAAGGCGGTGGAGGAGGCGTTCGCGGCGGCGGGCTACACCGCCCCGCGCGTGTTCCCGGCGGTGCCTTCGGCGGGGGCGCGGCGACTGAGCTGACGGGTCACGGCGAGAACGCCCCGGGCTGCCGGGGCGTCCCGCTCACCCAGGTACGTTGTCGCAGACGGGATCCTCGGCGGCGACGCTCTCGGCCAGTCGGTGCAGCGCGCTGTGGGCCAGTGCGCGAAGCCGCGCCGCGGTCAGTGCGGACGCGTCGTCGTAGGTGAGGATCCGCACCACGTCGACGTGCAGTCGGTCGGCCCCGCCGAGAGCGGGGAGACCGGCGAGCAGTTCATGATCGGGCCGCATCGTCACCGCGTGCGCCACGGCGGCCAGCCGGAGCCGCCCGATCATGGCCGGTGCGTACGGCTGCCCCTGGGCCAGGGCATCCAGCACGAGGGAGTGGATGCTCAGGGTGAGCAGCGTCCGCAGCAGCGCGTCGGCCGAATCCGGACGCAGCCGCCAGTTCTCGTATCGCCGGCGCTGGATGTGACGGTCGTCGGAGAGCCGGTCGTCGGCCGTCAGGATGCGGCGGCTCCACGCGGAGCAGTCCGACCAGATGTCCACGGCCCCGGCCTCCTCCGTCACGGGGTGCTGCGCAGCCTGCGCACCCCCGGAGCCAACAGCGCCGCGACCGTCGCGAGGACCACCAGGGCCGCGCACCCCGCGAGGGTGTGGCCCAGGCCCGCGGTCGCCGCGAGTGGGCCGGCGATGAGTAGTCCCAGCGGGGCGAAGGCCAGGGAGCCGAAGCCGTCGTAGGAGCTGACCCGGGAGAGGGACTCCTCGGGGATCTCGCGGTGGATCGTCGTGGCCCACAGGACGCCGAAGATGTCGTTGGAGATCCCGGCGGTGAACATCGCGGCGGCGATCAGCCAGACAGGGGCCCGGACGGCGAGGAGGGCGATCGGGACGGCCGCCGGGAAAGTGGCGAGTACGGCCACCAGGATCGGGCGGCGGACCCGGACCCGGGCGGCCAGGCCCGCGCCGGCGATCGTGCCCAGGGCCTGCGCGGCGACGATGACCGACCAGGCGCGGGCACCGCCGAGGTAGCGGTCGGCGGTCAGCGGGCCGAGGACTCCCACGTTCGCGTTGAGTGCCGCGATCACGATCGACCACTGGGCCACCACGGCCCACAGCCACTGGCGGGACGCGAACTCCCGCCAGCCCTCGCGGAGATCGGCCCAGCCGGAGGATTTCCTGGGCGGGCGTACGGCGACCGGGAGGCGGGCCGTGAGGACCGCGCTGACGACGAAGGACGCGGCGTTCAACGCCAGTGCCCAGCCCGCGCCCACCAGGGCCACCGTCACACCCGACAGCGCCAGGCCCAGCAGCCGGGCGCTGTTGGTGCCCACCCGCAGCGTGCCGTTGGCCCGCTGGAGGCGTTCGGTGGAGACGATCAGCGGCACGATGCCGTCCATCGCCGGCATGAACAGGGCCGAGGCCGTACCGGCCGCCACCGCCAGCACGCACATCGCGGGCAGCGGTGCGTGCCCGGTCAGCACCAGCGTGGCCAGACCCGTGTACGCCACGGCACCCATCAGTTCCGCGAGCGCCATGAGGCGGGCGCGTGACATGCGGTCCGCGATGACCCCGCCCACCAGGATGAACATCAGTTGCGGCAACGCCTGGCAGGCCAGCACGAGCGACAGCCGCCCCGGACTGGCCCCGGGCAGGGCGAGCACCGCGAAGGCGAGGGCCACGGCGGCGAAGCCGTTGCCCAGCACGGACACGGTTCGCGCGGTCACGAGCAGCACGAACGCCGGCTCACGCCACAGTGATGATTCTCCGGGACTCTCGGCGGTGGTGGCTGAAGTGGATGTCACGGCCTGGGACTCTAAGGGACCCGCGTCAATGCGCGTCCACAACCGGCCACTTCACTGGCCCGAATCACCGGCTCAGAGATACCCCCACGCCCGGCACATCGGCCGCAGCACCTCCGGGATCTCCTCCGACGCCGGTGCCGGGCGGTCCGGCTGGACCCGGCCGGAGCGGATCTTGTCGTTCCAGTCGCCGAAGCCGCCGCCCAGGACGGCGCCCTCCAGGCTGCTGCCGTAGTCCGTCATGCCGGGTTCGTAGGGGAGGTCCAAGTAGGCGCAGAGTGACCGGAGTTCGGCGGCCGGGTCGGTGGTGAGGTCCTCGTAGCGGAGGGTGTGGCCGCCCAGTTCGGTCTGGGCCTCCTGCATGGACTCCATGTATTGCAGGACGCGTTCGGCCGCTTCCTCACGGGTGCGGTCCGGTACCGCCTCGTGCCAGGAGCGGGCCACCGCGCCCGGGTGTCTGCGCAGGAAGACGAAGCGGGCGTCGGGCCAGGTCTCGGCGATGCGCTGCCACTGGAAGGCGTTGCCGGGGGTCTTCTCGACGATGAACTGCTTGCCGGACTTGACCAGTTCACGGTGCAGCGCGCGGTCCCAGAGCAGGCCCTCCAACTGCTCGTGGCCCAGGCCCAGGGTGCGCAGGGAACGTTCCGTGGGGGTGCCCGGCTTGAAGTAGACCTCGATACCGGTGAGATGGAGTTCGTGCGCGGCGTGCAGCCGGGAGTGCGCCCCCAGCATCATGCGCAGCAGCGTCGATCCGGAACGCACCGAGGTCAGGATGAACACCGGTCGCTCCAGCAACCGGTCGACCGCCGGATCCACCGTCGGCGCCTCCGGCACCACGGGGTCGGGGCGCGCGGGACGGGAACCGCGCGGCGCGGGAATCCCCCCGAGGGAGCCCGCAGCCGTCGCGCCGGGCGGCGCAGGCACCCGGCGTATCTGGTAGCCGGTCGTCTCGGCGAGCTTGGAGTTCAGCTTCCGCAGCATGCTCATGCGGGGCACGGTAAGAGGGGAGTATGAGACTGGGCTGAGCGTCTCGTTCGCCCCGGATGTGTTCACCCGGGGTTCGTCCGGCCCAGCCTCTTCGTCAGGGTGTACTCGGTGAGCCCCGGCGGGTAGTCCGGGATCACGCACACCACCTCGTACCCCTGCTTCTTGTAGAACTCCGGCGCCTGGAAGTCCCATGTCTCAAGGCGGGCCGCCCCGCAGCCGCGCTCCTCGCGGGCGACGCGCTCCGCCTCGCCGAGGAGGTGGGAGCCGAGGCCCGTTCCGCGGTGCCGGCCGTCCACCCACAGGTACGTCACGTGCAGCCAGTCCGCCCAGCTGTGCCCGACCAGCCCGCCCGCCAGCCCGCCCGTCTCGTCCAACGCCCACACCTGGAGCGGAACTTCACGTTCGCGAGGGGTTCCGCGCAGGGCGCGCAGCACCGGGGAGGCGGCCGTGTTGGTTTCGAGCAGCCGGGCGCGGAGCAGATCGCGTCGCTCCTTGTCGACTTCCGTCTCAATACGAAACATGCGGCTCACCATAAACGCGCCGGACAGTCAGTTCTGCAAATTGGGTTCCGCTGCCGCGCCCCGGCCGTACGCTGTGAACAGCACCGGTGGGGGCCGGTGCTGTTCAGGGGGCGAGACAAGTCGGGTACGACGCCCGATGTGGGGGTAGCAGTGTCTGCACGGCGGCGGCCGTGCGGCTCAGGCCGCTCCCGGGCGTCGTACCCGCAATCATCGCTTCGTCTCCCGACGATGAGGTATCCCCCGCTCCACCAGGAGCCTGGGGAAGGGGGTTTCGTGGTTCGCATCCGAGTCCTGGTCGTCGACGACCATCGCATCTTCGCCGAATCGCTCGCCGCGGCACTGGCCGCCGAGCCCGATGTCGACGTGTCCGCGGCCGGCAGCGGTCCGGCCGCGCTGCGCTGCATGGAGCGCGCGAACGCCGAGGGCCGCAGATTCGACGTCCTGCTCGTGGACGCCGATCTGGGCGGCAACGTGCCGGGCGTCCGGCCCGCCGTGCCCGTGCAGGCGGGCAACGAGGACGGGCTGGTGGACGGGATCTCCCTGGTCGCCGGGGTCCGTTCGGCCCAGCCGAGCGTACGGATGGTCGTGCTGGCCGAGAAGGACGATCCGCGCCGGGCCGCGCTGGCCCTTCAGGCCGGGGCGTCCGGCTGGGTCGCCAAGGACTGCTCGCTGTCCAGACTTTTAACCGTCATCCGAGGGGTGCTTCGCGACGAGACGCACCTGCCACCCGCCCTGCTGACCGGCGTCCTGCGGGAGTTGACGGCCGCGCGCAAGCACCGCACCGAGAGCGAGCGGCTCGTGGAGTCGCTGACCCCGCGGGAACGTGAAGTGCTGCGCTGCATGGTGGCCGGCCTGGGGCGGAAGGCGGTCGCCGAGCGGCTCTTCCTCTCCCCGCACACAGTCCGGACGCATATGCAGAACGTACTCGGCAAACTGGGGGTCCACTCCACCCTCGCCGCGGTCGCACTCGCCCGGCGCGCGGGCGTGGGCCCGGTCGACCTGACCGGGGATGTTGTCGAACGGGGCGGTCAACTGGCGTAGGGGACCTGCCGGTTCGCCCTGGTCGGGCGGGGGAGGATTCTGCATGTGCTCGGCAAGTTGGGCGTCCACTTCACCCTCGCCGCGGTCGCACTGGTGAGGCGTGCCGGGGTCGGTCCCGTCGACCTTGCCGGGGATGTTGTCGAACGGGGCGGTCAACTGGCGTAGGGGACCTGCCGGTTCGCCCTGGTCGGGCGGGGGAGGATTCTGCATGTGCTCGGCAAGTTGGGCGTCCACTTCACCCTCGCCGCGGTCGCACTGGTGAGGCGTGCCGGGGTCGGTCCCGTCGACCTTGCCGGGGATGTTGTCGAACGGGGCGGTCAACTGGCGTAGGGGACCTGCCGGTTCGCCCTGGTCGGGCGGGGGAGGATTCTGCGCGTGCTCGGCAAGTTGGGCGTCCATTCCACCCTTGCGGCGGTGACTCTCGCCCGGCGTGCCGGGGTCGGTCCCGTCGGCCTAGCCGGGGATGTTGTCGAACGGGGCGGTCAACTGGCGTAGCAGCCCGGCCAGTTCGCCCCGCTGGGCGCGGGAGAGTTCCGCGAGGATCGCGCGCTCCTGCGCCAGCAGGCCGGCCAGGGCCTGGTCCGCGCGGTCCTGGCCCTCCTCGGTGAGGCGGACCAGCACGCCCCGGCGGTCGCTGGGGTCGGGGAGCCGCTCGACCAGGCCCTTCTGCGCCAGGCGGTCGATACGGTTCGTCATCGTGCCGGACGTGACCAGGGTCTGCGTCAGCAGCTGGCCGGGGGAGAGCTGGTAGGGGCTGCCCGCGCGTCTGAGCGCCGTCAGCACGTCGAACTCCCAGGGCTCCAGGCTGTGCTCGGCGAACGCCAGCCGACGGGCCCGGTCCAGATGCCGGGCCAGCCTGCTCACCCGGCTGAGCACCTCAAGTGGCTCCACGTCGAGGTCGGGGCGCTCCCGGCGCCACGCTGCGACAAGCCGATCGACCTCGTCCTCCATGACGATCAGTGTAGTGGTTGTGTCGACATGAAGTCTCTTGATATCAAGCCTCTTGGTTCAGAGTCTCTTGACATCAAGAGATGTGAGCGGGGAAGGTGGAAGCCATGACGACTTGGGACCCCGCTCAGTACCTGCGCCACGCCGGCCACCGCGCCCGCCCGTTCGCCGACCTCCTCGCCCGCGTCACCGACCTCCCCGGTGCCGCGCCCCGGATCGCCGACCTCGGCTGCGGCCCCGGCAACGTGACCACCGTCCTCGCCGACCGCTGGCCCACCGCGCATATCACCGGCTACGACAACTCGCCCGAGATGCTCGCCAGGACCGAGCCCTACGCGGGCCCCACCCCCGGCGGCGGCCGGCTCGACTTCGCCCACGCGGACGCGACGGAGTGGGTCCCGACCCAGACGTACGACCTGATCGTGTCGAACGCGGCGCTGCAGTGGGTGCCGGGTCACCTGGACCGGTTCGGCGACTGGGTGGCCGCGCTGGCCCCCGGCGGGACCTTCGCCTTCCAGGTGCCGGACAACATCGACGCACCCCTGCACGCCCTGATGCGCGAACTGGCCGCCACCGCCCGCTGGAAGGGACGGCTGGGCGAGGTCCTGCGCCGCGAGGACTCGGTCCACGCCCCCGGCGTCTACCTCGACCACCTGGCCCGCCTGGGCTGCGCCCCCGACGTCTGGCAGACGACGTACCAGCACATCCTGCCCGGCGAGGACCCCGTCCTCGACTGGGTCAAGGGCACGGGCCTGCGCCCGGCCCTGACCGCCCTGGCCGGCGACCCGGAGGCGCGGGACGCATTCGTCGCCGAGTACCGCGACCTGCTCCGCGAGGCGTACCCGACGGCTGACTACGGCACGGTGCTCCCGTTCCGCCGCCTGTTCGCGGTGGCCCGCAAGGAGGTGTGAGGGATGCTCGCGGCCGTGGACCATGTGCAGTTGGCTGCCCCGGCGGGCTCGGAGGACGCGCTGCGGAGGTATTACGTCGACGTCCTCGGGATGACCGAGATCCCCAAGCCGCCTGTGCTGGCGGCGCGGGGCGGGTGCTGGTTCGGGGCGGGGGCCGTGCAGCTGCACTTGGGCATCGAGGATGCCCCCGCCGGAGGCGGAAAATGTCACTGTCGGCCCGCGAAGAAGGCGCATCCCGGGCTCCGCGTGACCGGCATCGAGGCGTACGCGGCCCGGCTGAAGTCCCTTGGGGCGTCCGTCACTTGGGACGAGGATCTGCCGGGGTACCGGCGCTTCTACTCGGAGGATCCGGTGGGGAACCGGCTGGAGTTCCTGGAGCCGGTGTTCAGGCGGTCCGGCCCAGGTGGGTGACGAGGATGTGGATCACGGAGTTGGGGGGCAGGGCGTCCACGGCTTCGTGGACGGAGGACAGCCCAAGAGGGCGTCCGGGAACCGCGCGGCCGGGTTGGTGGCGCGCGGTCCCCGGACACTCGTAGACCACTTACCGCAACCCCAACATCCGGCCGACCTCGGCGTGGGGGATCCCCGGTTCGAGAGTCCCCTCAGCCTTGCGCCGCTGGTAGTCCGCGACGGCCAGGGAGTCTTCGAGATCCTCTATGACCTGCGGGGAGACGAGGAGCGCGACCACGTTTCCATCGCTGGTCAGGGCGATGGACTCCCGGCTGTGGGCAACGCGGCGGACCAGGTCGTCGAGTTGGGAAGCGGCCTCACCGACAGGGATCTTCGTCATGCCCCCACGGTTCCACACAGCCGAGCCCGCGAGCACTTGATTCAGCTCTTCCGGTGCCCTATCAACCGAGGCTTCGCCTCCAGGCCGTCCAGCCCGTGCCACGCCAGGTTCACCAGATGGGCGGCGACCTCCGCCTTCTTCGGGCGGCGGACGTCCAGCCACCACTGGCCGGTCAGCGCGACCATGCCGACCAGGGCCTGGGCGTAGAGGGGGGCGAGCTTGGCGTCGAAGCCCCGGCTCTTGAACTCGCGGCCCAGGATGTCCTCGACCTGCGTCGCGATGTCCGAGATGAGGGACGCGAAGGAGCCGGTGGACTGGGGGATGGGGGAGTCGCGGACCAGGATGCGGAAGCCGTCCGTGTACTCCTCGATGTAGTCGAGGAGGGCGAAGGCCGCCTGTTCGCAGAGTTCGCGGGGGTGGCCGGCCGTCAGCGAGCTGGTCACCATGTCCAGCAGGCGGCGCATCTCGCGGTCCACGACCACCGCGTACAGGCCCTCCTTGCCGCCGAAGTGCTCGTAGACCACCGGCTTGGAGACCCCGGCCTTCGCCGCGATCTCCTCCACCGACGTGGCCTCGAAGCCCTTCGTCGCGAAGAGCGTGCGGCCGACTTCCAGCAGCTGGGCCCGTCGCTCGGCTCCCGTCATCCGGGTGCGGCGCGCGCGTCGGGGCTTCTCGTTGCTCGGGGTGCTGCTGGGATCGGTCGCCACGGCGTCAATCATGCCGCCTCCGCCGACTCCTTCCGGGGCTGAGAGCCGTCCGTACCGGAGATACGGCGCGAATCGATACGTGAGCGTGACGGCCAGCGCACGTCATAGGCCCAGCCGAGCTGCTCGCACCAGCGGATGATCCGCGCCGAGGAGTCCAGCTGGCCGCGCTCCACACCGTGCCGCGCGGACGTCGGGTCGGCGTGGTGCAGGTTGTGCCAGGACTCGCCGCAGGACAGGATCGCCAGCCACCACACGTTGCCGGAACGGTCACGGGACTTGAAGGGCCGCTTGCCGACCGCGTGGCAGATCGAGTTGATCGACCAGGTGACGTGGTGCAGCAGCGCCACCCGCACGAGCGAGCCCCAGAAGAAGCCGGTGAACGCGCCCCACCAGGACATCGTCGCCAGCCCGCCGATCAGCGCCGGCAGCGCGAGCGACAGCATCGTCCAGTAGATGAAGTGGCGGGAGATCGTCCGGATCGCCTTGTCCTTGATCAGATCCGGTGCGTACTTGTCCTGCGGGGTGCGCTCCTCGTCGAACATCCAGGCGATGTGCGCCCACCACAGGCCCTTGATCAGCGCCGGGACGGTCTCGCCGTAGCGCCACGGCGAATGCGGGTCGCCCTCGGCGTCGGAGAACTTGTGGTGCTTGCGGTGGTCGGCGACCCACCGGACCAGCGGCCCCTCGACCGCCATCGACCCGGCGATGGCGATCGCGATCCGCAGCGGGCGCTTCGCCTTGAAGGAGCCGTGCGTGAAGTACCGGTGGTAGCCGATCGTCACGCCGTGGCAGCCGAGGTAGTAGAAGAACACCAGCAGGCCGAGGTCCAGCCAGCTCACCCCGCCCCAGCTCCACGCCAGCGGAATCGCCGCGAGCAGGGCCAGGAACGGGACGGTGATGAAGAGGAGAAGAGTGATCTGTTCCAGCGACCCCTTCTTCTCGCCGCCCAGCGTGGCGGCGGGCAGCGGAGTGCCGTCGTCGTTCGCCCGCGGGGCGTCGTCGATCACATCGGAGCTCGTGGTCATGGGCGTCCCCTGTGGGGTTCGGAGGTGGAGGCGGAGCGTCGGACGGCGGGAGCCGGGCAGCAGCAGTTCAGCATGGACTTCCCTACGGTTCCGTAACCTACGGCGACGTAAGTATGGCAGCGCGTCGACCGGTGGACGAAGCCCGTGGGACCGCGCGTCAGAGTGGACACCTATCCTGGGTGTCGGTCGGACAGCGCGGTCCGCTCTGTTTTCTTCCCGGATGTCCGTCCCGTATGCGGCAGCCGCCGCGGGACCGCCGTCCGGGTTCCCTCCAGACGAGCTTCAAACACTGCAAGGAGCCGCACCTGTGAGCAGTGCCGACGACCTGACCACGAGCACCACCTCGACCGGCAGTGCGCTGCGCGCCGACATCAGGCGCCTGGGCGATCTTCTGGGCGAGACCCTCGTCCGGCAGGAGGGCCCCGAACTGCTCGAACTGGTCGAGAAGGTCCGCCGTCTCACCCGTGAGGACGGCGAGGCCGCCGCCGAGCTGCTGCGCGGCACAGAGCTGGAGACCGCCGCGAAGCTGGTCCGCGCCTTCTCCACCTACTTCCACCTCGCCAACGTCACCGAGCAGGTGCACCGCGGCCGCGAGCTGCGCGCCCGCCGTGCCGCCGAGGGCGGACTCCTCGCCCGTACGGCCGACCGCCTCAAGGACGCCGACCCCGACCACCTGCGCGAGACGGTCAAGAACCTGAACGTCCGCCCGGTCTTCACCGCGCACCCCACCGAGGCCGCGCGCCGGTCGGTCCTCAACAAGCTCCGGCGCATCGCGACGCTCCTGGAGACCCCGGTCATCGAGTCCGACCGCCGTCGCTACGACACCCGTCTGGCCGAGAACATCGACCTGGTGTGGCAGACCGACGAGCTGCGCGTCGTACGCCCGGAACCGGCCGACGAGGCCCGCAACGCCATCTACTACCTGGACGAGCTGCACGCGGGCGCCGTCGGTGACGTCCTCGAAGACCTCACGGCCGAGCTGGAGCGCGTCGGCGTCAAGCTCCCCGACGACACCCGCCCGCTCACCTTCGGCACCTGGATCGGCGGCGACCGCGACGGCAACCCGAACGTCACCCCGCAGGTCACCTGGGACGTCCTGATCCTCCAGCACGAGCACGGCATCAACGACGCCCTGGAGACGATCGACGAGCTGCGCGGCTTCCTCTCCAACTCCATCCGTTACACGGGCGCGACGGAGGAGCTCCTGGAGTCCCTCCGGACCGACCTGGAGCGGCTCCCGGAGATCAGCCCCCGCTACAAGCGCCTCAACGCCGAGGAGCCGTACCGCCTCAAGGCCACCTGCATCCGGCAGAAGCTGGAGAACACCAAGACCCGCCTGGCCAAGGGCACCCCGCACGAGGACGGCCGCGACTACCTCGGAACCGCCGAGCTGCTGCACGACCTCACCCTGATCCAGACCTCGCTGCGCGCCCACCGCGGCGGCCTCTTCGCCGACGGCCGCATGGACCGTACGATCCGCACGCTCGGCGCGTTCGGCCTCCAGCTCGCCACCATGGACGTACGCGAGCACGCGGACGCCCACCACCACGCGCTGGGCCAGCTCTTCGACCGGCTCGGCGAGGAGTCCTGGCGGTACGCGGACATGCCCCGCGAGTACCGCGCGAAGCTGCTCGCCAAGGAGCTCAGGTCCAGGAGGCCTCTGGCTCCCACCCCCGCGCCCGTCGACGCGGCCGGTGAGAAGACCCTCGGCGTCTTCGAGACCGTCAAGAAGGCTCTCGCGGTGTTCGGGCCCGAGGTCATCGAGTCGTACATCATCTCGATGTGCCAGGGCGCCGACGACGTGTTCGCCGCCGCCGTGCTGGCCCGCGAGGCCGGGCTGATCGATCTGCACGCCGGGTGGGCGAAGGTCGGCATCGTCCCGCTGCTGGAGACCACGGACGAGCTGAAGGCCGCCGACACCATCCTTGAGGACATGCTCTCCGACCCGTCCTACCGGCGGCTCGTGGCGCTGCGCGGGGACGTCCAGGAGGTCATGCTCGGGTACTCCGACTCGTCGAAGTTCGGTGGCATCACGACGTCTCAGTGGGAGATCCACCGGGCGCAGCGGCGCCTGCGTGACGTGGCTCACCGGTATGGGGTGCGGCTGCGGTTGTTCCACGGCCGGGGCGGAACCGTCGGCCGCGGTGGCGGTCCCTCGCACGACGCGATCCTCGCCCAGCCCTGGGGCACCCTGGAGGGCGAGATCAAGGTGACCGAGCAGGGTGAGGTCATCTCCGACAAGTACCTGGTGCCGTCGCTGGCCCGCGAGAACCTGGAACTGACGGTCGCCGCCACCCTCCAGGCCTCCGCCCTGCACACCTCGCCCCGCCAGTCCGACGAGGCGCTGGCCCGCTGGGACGCGGCCATGGACCTGGTCTCGGACGCGGCCCACGACGCCTACCGCAGGCTGGTCGAGGACCCGGACCTTCCGACGTACTTCCTCGCCTCCACGCCGGTGGACCAGCTCGCCGATCTGCACCTGGGCTCGCGGCCCTCCCGCCGCCCCGGCTCGGGCGTCTCGCTCGACGGACTGCGCGCCATCCCGTGGGTGTTCGGCTGGACCCAGTCCCGGCAGATCGTGCCCGGCTGGTTCGGCGTCGGCTCCGGGCTGAAGGCACTGCGTGAGGCGGGCCTGGACACCGTGCTCGACGAGATGCACGGGCAGTGGCACTTCTTCCGCAACTTCATCTCCAACGTCGAGATGACCCTCGCGAAGACGGACCTGCGGATCGCCCAGCACTACGTCGACACCCTCGTCCCGGACGAGCTGAAGCACGTCTTCGACACGATCAGGGCCGAGCACGACCTGACCGTCGCCGAGGTGCTCCGCGTCACCGGCGAGGCCGAACTCCTCGACGCCACCCCGGTGTTGAAGCAGACTTTCACCATCCGGGACGCCTACCTCGACCCGATCTCGTACCTCCAGGTGACGCTGCTGAAGCGCCAGCGCGATGAGGCGGCGGCGGGCGCCGACCCCGACCCGCTGCTCTCGCGGGCTCTTCTCCTCACGGTGAACGGCGTGGCGGCGGGCCTGCGCAACACCGGCTGACCGGAGACGGACGAAGGGTGCCCCCGAGCTGTCGTAGAAGCTCGGGGCACCTCTCTTTCCGTCGGTCAGAGTGCGAGGAACGCGGCCGTCAGCAAGGCGATCCCGGACCCGGCCAGCACCCACGCGGCCCGGGTCAGCCGCAGGCCGCCCGCGACCACTACCGAGGCGAGCAACAGGGCGCCACCGAGGGGGACCCAGGCGTAGAGGATGCCGGCGGGGCCGGAGCGCATGACCTCGTCGGTGCCGGGCTTCACGACCACCGCGTACGTCTGGCCCTTCTTCACCGCGACCGTGTGGTCGATGACGACCTCGGCGCGGGCCTTCGATCCCGTCGAGACCGGGGTGTAGGGGCCGGTGCAGGTGTCGTCGCCGCACGCGGTGACCTGGATCGTGCCGGTCTCGCGGCCCTTGGTGAGCATCACGTTGTGCGCGGTCGGCCATGAACCCCACACCCCGGCGATCAGGATCAGCACGGTGACCGTGCCCATCGCCGCGAGCCGTCCGAAGTTCAGGGCGGCGAAGGCGCCGGGGGATGCGGAGGCTGCGGGTGACATGGCGGGGATCATTGGCCATACCCGCACGCGCGGTCAACTCCCGCGCGGGACAAGTCGGTTAAGTCGGGCAAGCCGGGTGAGCTGGACGGCTCAGGAGTTGTACGCGCTCTGCGCCCGCTCCAGCCCCTCGCTCACCAGACACTCGACCGAGTCCGTCGCCCGGTCCACCAGGAAGTCCAGCTCCTTGCGCTCCGTGGAGGAGAAGTCCTTCAGCACGAAGTCGGCGACCTGCATCCGGCCCGGCGGGCGTCCGGTCCCGAACCGCACCCGGTGATAGTCCGGGCCCATCGCCTTCGTCATCGACTTCAGCCCGTTGTGGCCGTTGTCGCCGCCGCCGAGCTTGAGGCGGAGGGTGCCGTAGTCGATGTCGAGTTCGTCGTGCACGGCGACGACGTTCGCGAGCGGCACCTTGTAGAAGTCGCGCAGCACGTTGACCGGGCCGCCCGACAGGTTCATGAACGACGTCGGCTTCACCAGCACGACCCGGCGGCTCGCCGGACCCGGCGCCCCGATCCGGCCCTCCAGGACCTGCGCCTGTGCCTTCCCGGCCCGCTTGAACTTGCCGCCGATCCGCTCGGCCAGCAGGTCGGCCACCATGAAGCCCACGTTGTGCCGGTTGTTCGCGTACTCGGGGCCCGGGTTCCCGAGGCCCACGATCAGCCAGGGGGCATTGGCGTCGGTCGTCACGTCCATGTCTCCATCGCTGTGCTTTTCGGGGGACACCCCCGGACCCCCGGCAGCCAGCCGCTGCTCCCGGTGGGAACAGCGGCTGACGAAACGGTGAGCGGTGCGGATCAGGCCTCGGTGGCCTCGGACTCGCCCTCGGCGGGGGCCTCTTCGGCCTGGGCGGCCAGGACCTGGAGGACGACCGCGTCCTCGTCGATCGCCAGCGTGGTGCCCTGGGGCAGCGGGATGTCCTTGGCGGCGATGGAGGCACCGGCCTCCAGGCCCGCGATGGACACGGTGACCGACTCGGGGATGTGCGTGGCCTCGGCCTCGACGGTGATCGTGCTCAGCACGTGCTCCAGCAGGAAGGAGCCCGGGGCCAGCTCGCCCTCGGTGTGGACGTAGACCTCGACGGTGACCTTCTCGCCGCTCTTCACGGTGAGCAGGTCGACGTGCTCCAGGTAGCCCTTGATGGCGTCGCGCTGGACGGCCTTCGGGATCGCGAGCTGGGTCTTGCCCTCGATGTCCAGGGTGAGCAGGACGTTCGGGGTACGCAGGGCGAGCTGCAGCTCGTGGCCCGGCAGGGTGATGTGCAGCGGGTCGACACCGTGGCCGTAGACCACGGCGGGGACCTTCTTGTCGCGGCGGATACGGCGGGCGGCGCCCTTGCCGAACTCGGTGCGGGTCTCGGCGGCGAGCTTGACGTCGGCCATGGTCACTCCTCGTAGAACAGTCGGGGAAGGCGGTCACCCGGCCGAACATCGGCCTGCTACGAAGAGCGCGTCGATAACGGACCGCCGTACGAACTTCTTGCGAAGCGGTACGGCCTCCCTCGCCGAGCAACTGTGGCAGCTTACTCGGCGGGGAGGCCGTAACAGAAATCGATCTACGGATCGGTCTACGACGTCCGGTCTCAGTGCTCGTCGAAGAGGCTTGTCACCGAGCCGTCCTCGAAGACCTCGCGGACCGCGCTCGCGATGGTCGGGGCGATCGACAGGACCGTGATCTTGTCGAGGTCGGCGCCGAGTTCGCCCGGGGTCGGGAGGGTGTTGGTGAGGATGAACTCGCTGACGCGGGAGTTCTTCAGGCGGTCCGCGGCGGGGCCGGAGAGGACGCCGTGGGTGGCCGTCACGATGACGTCCTCCGCGCCGTGCGCGAACAGGGCGTCCGCCGCGGCGCAGATCGTGCCGCCGGTGTCGATCATGTCGTCGACCAGGACGCAGACGCGGCCCTTGACCTCGCCGACGACCTCGTGGACGGTCACCTGGTTCGCCACGTCCTTGTCGCGCCGCTTGTGCACGATCGCGAGGGGCGCGCCCAGGCGGTCGCACCAGCGGTCGGCGACGCGCACGCGGCCGGCGTCCGGGGAGACGACGGTCAGCTTGCTGCGGTCGACCTTGGAGCCCACGTAGTCCGCGAGGAGCGGGAGGGCGAAGAGGTGGTCCACGGGTCCGTCGAAGAAGCCCTGGATCTGGTCGGTGTGCAGGTCGACGGTGAGGATGCGGTGAGCGCCCGCCGTCTTCATCAGGTCCGCGACCAGACGGGCCGAGATCGGCTCACGGCCGCGGTGCTTCTTGTCCTGCCGGGCATAGCCGTAGAAGGGCACGATGACGGTGATGGAGCGGGCCGACGCGCGCTTGAGCGCGTCGATCATGATGAGCTGCTCCATGACCCACTGGTTGATGGGAGCCGTGTGGCTCTGGATCACGAAACAGTCCGCACCGCGCACCGACTCTTCGAAGCGGACGTAGATCTCGCCGTTCGCGAAGTCGAAGGCCTTCGTCGGGACTACCCCGACACCCAGCTGCTGGGCGACCTCCTTGGCAAGCTCGGGGTGGGCGCGGCCGGAGAAGAACATCATCTTCTTCTCGCCGGTCGTCTTGATCCCGGTCACAGCACTGTCTCCTCAGAGGTCATTCAACTGGGTGTGCGTTTATCACGGTACGCCGTGTTCGACGCGCCGGTTTCCGGTCAGTTCTCGCTCTCGCCCTGGCGGGAAGCCGTTTCCGCGGCCTTCGCCGCCGCGCTGCCCGGACGCTTGCGGGCCACCCAGCCCTCGATATTCCGCTGCTGGCCACGGGCCACGGCCAGCGAACCGGGCGGTACGTCCTTCGTGATCACGGAGCCGGCGGCGGTGTACGCGCCGTCCCCGACCGTGACGGGTGCCACAAACATATTGTCCGAACCGGTCTTGCAGTGCGAGCCGACGGTGGTGTGGTGCTTGTGCTCCCCGTCGTAGTTCACGAACACGCTCGCGGCACCGATGTTGGTGTAGTCGCCGATCGTCGCGTCACCGACGTAGGAGAGGTGCGGGACCTTCGTGCCCTCGCCGAGGGTGGCGTTCTTCGTCTCGACGTACGTGCCGATCTTGCTCTTCGCGCCGAGGCGGGTGCCGGGACGGAGGTAGGCGTACGGGCCGACGGACGCCCCCGGGCCGATGTGCGAGCTGACGGCGACGGTGTTGTCGACGCGGGCGCCGGCCTCGACGACGGTGTCCGTCAGGCGGGTGTCGGGGCCGACCTCGGCGCCCTTGCCGATGTGGGTGGTGCCGTGCAGCTGGGTGCCGGGGTGGACGGTCGCGTCCTGGCCGAAGGTGACGTCGACGTCGATCCAGGTGGTCGCCGGGTCGATGACGGTGACCCCGCCGAGCATGGCCTCGGTCAGCAGCCGGTCGTTCAGGATGCGGCGCGCTTCGGACAGCTGGACGCGGTTGTTGATGCCGGCGATCTCGCGGTGGTCGCCCGCGACGGAGGCGCCGACCCGGTGTCCGGCCTCGCGCAGGATGCCGAGGACGTCGGTGAGGTACTCCTCGCCCTGGCTGTTGTCGGTCCGTACCTTGCCGAGCGCGTCGGCGAGCAACTGCCCGTCGAACGCGAAGACCCCGGAGTTGATCTCGCGGATCGCACGCTGCGCGTCGGAGGCGTCCTTGTGCTCGACGATCGCGGTCACCGCGCCGGAGGCGCCGTCGCGGACGATGCGGCCGTAGCCGGTGGCGTCCGGGACCTCGGCGGTCAGGACGGTCACCGCGTTGCCGTCGGCGGAGTGGTCGGCGGTGAGGGCGCGCAGGGTCTCGCCGCGCAGGAGGGGGGTGTCGCCGCAGACGACGACCACGGTCCCGTCGATGCTGCCGAGCTCTTCGAGTGCCATGCGTACGGCGTGACCGGTGCCGTTCTGCTCGGCCTGGACCGCGGTCCGTACGCCGGGCTCGGTCGCGCCGAGGTGGGCGGTCACCTGCTCGCGGGCGTGGCCCACGACGACGACCAGGTTCTCCGGCTCCAACTCGCGGGCGGCGGCCAGCACATGGCCGACCAGGGTCCGGCCGCAGAGCTCGTGCAGGACCTTCGGTGTGGCCGACTTCATACGGGTGCCCTCACCCGCTGCGAGGACGACGACGGCTGCCGGGCGAATGGCGCTCACGGATTTGCCCTTCGGCTTCGGAATGCTGGGGGGTGGACATTCGCAGGATACCGGGGCGTTTCATGGGTGACATGAGAGTGGGCCCTGACAGTGCTGTCAGGGCCCGAAGTGGGGTGCTGGGAGTGGGGGTTGCTCTAGTGTCGATCAGTTGCGATCGGGTTTTGCTCCCCCGCCAGGACTCGAACCCGGACAAATGGCACCAAAAGCCACGGTGCTGCCAATTACACCACGGGGGATCAAACTCGTTGGAACCGGACATTTAGCCTGGTCGCCGAGTGGGCACAGAACACTATGCCGTACGTGATGCCCTCCGTGCGACGGGACTTGTCCCGGGTGATCGGTTTCGTGGCTGTTCGATTACGGGCCGTGGTGTAGGCCGGTGCACGGAAACTCACCGGAAAACCGGGCCCCGGCGCCCGTAGGCTGGAGGCATGACCACGACGGGGGAAGACCATGCCACGGCCCGGGGAGGGCCGGGGTGGTGGACCAGGTGGCGCAGTGCGGTGCTGGACACGGGGCTCGCGGTGGGGTCCGCCGCGGAGTGC
>NZ_JBXVPZ010000092.1:0-26073 GCF_057961495.1 Streptomyces sp. P5F9
GCAGGGCGGTGCGGGGCAGGGCGGTGCGCGTCGGGGTGGCGTGGGCCAGGACGAAGCTGCCCACGACGCCGGTTGGGCGGACGTACGGGATCAGATGCGCACGCTGGAACAGGCCGGGCGGGCGGAGGACGCCGCACGCACGCAGGAAGGCCGGCTCCAGGACCAAGTGCCTGATGCCCAACGGGTGTTGGACGAGGCCGAGCTGCCGGTGACACAGGCGGCGCTGGACCGGAACCACGCCCGTGCCACCGCGGAGACAGCGGCCGCCGAACTCACCGCCGCCCAGCGGGCCGTCCCGCTCGCCGAACGCACCGATCAGGAACGGCGCACCCGCGTAACGCAGTTGACCACGGACCTCCGGGACCAGACCGAGCGCGTGACGGACGCGACCCGGGCGGCGGGGGAGTTCCACGACGCGGTCCGGACGGCGGAGGAAGAACTGGCGGCGGCCGAGGAAGCCGTACGGGAGGCGGAGGAGGCCGCGCGGCAGCGGCCTGTCGACTCACCGACCCAGGACGGGAGTTCGCGCCGCGACGACGGCAACTCCCGCTCGGGCGACCCCGGTTCCCTCGCCCGGCTACAGGCGTGCCGGAACGGGGCCCGTACCGCGCTGGGCCAGGCACGGATCGAGGCCGCGGCAGCCGACCGCGCCGTCGACACCGCCCGGCACACCGCCAACGACACCAGGCGCCGGCTCGGCCTGGCCGAGGACGTGGCACGCCACGCCGCCGGCACCCTGGCCCGCGCCCGGGACGCGGTCGCGCTGGCGACCACGGCGGACCGCACGGCCCGGGCGGCGCTCATCGGGGCCACCGCCCGCCACGACCAGGCGGTCGCCGCCCGGGACGAGGCCCAGCAGGCGTTCGACGCCCTCCGGCGCGAGATCGACGACTCCCTCGCCGAACAGGCCAGGCACGCGGCCCGGCAGCGCAACGCGGAGCACGATCTCACCGATGTCGTCACCCTGTTGGAGGCCCGTCGGGCGGCGGCGGGCGACGGCACGGCACCCCTGCCGACGGGTTCCCTGGCCGCCACCCCGGCCACGTGGCCGCGCCGCACTCCCCGTCCGGCACCGGCACACGACGAGGCGCGCCCGGCGGCCGAACCGGTGCAGGACCCGCAGACAGACCCCGAGGCTGAGCCCCAAGTAGCGCCCCGGGAACCGGAGTTCCGGCCCATCGGAGCCGAGAACGACACCGACGAGGAGTCGGAGGACGACCAGGAGGACCCGGCCGGCCGGCGTGGGCAGGGCGGCCAACAGGGCTTGCATGGACAGGACTTGGGCGACGGCAGCGAGTTCGGCGAAGGCGAGTCGGACGAGGAGGAGAGCGACGACGAAGCCGAAGGGGACGATGAGGCCGGCCAGCGCCGGCCGGGCGGCCAACGCGGCCAACGCGGCCAACACGGCCGACACGGGCTGGACTTGGTGGACGGGAGCGAGTCCGACGACGAGTCGGGCCCCGACGACAGCGACGAGGACGAGGAAAGCGCCGCCGACGAAGACGGCGGCGGCGCGAACCGTCAGCACGGAGAAGGCGCCGGGGGCTCCCGCTACCGCCCCGTCGTGTCGCGGGCGCAGCGCCCCGAGACGTTCGCCCGTTCGCTGGCCCGGCTGCTCGCCGACACCGGCACCGCCCCCGCGTGGACGCGGGACCGTGACCCGCACGGCGCGCTGCTCGGCTGGGTCCAGGCCGATGTGGCGGCTCACGGCGCGCCCGACGACCCGAGGTTCCCGGCCCCGGGCACAGAGGTGTCGACCGACGCGCTGGCCCACATCGGCGCCCTCACCGAGGAGTTGCGGGCCCAGGCGATCCTCCAGAACGACATGGTGACCGTCGCGGAGGCCGGACTGGACGACTCCGCCCGCCTCGCCCTGGTGCTGGCCCGCCCCGACACCCCCTTCTACGTGGCCACCCTGGCGGTACTGGTCGTCCGGGACACTGGTCGCCCCGTCCAGGTGCTCGGTCCCGATGGCCGCACCCAACGCTTCGGCCCGGCCGACGGCACCCCGCTGACCCTGTACTTCGACGGCAACCGGTTCTCGGTCAACCCGCCCGCCCCGGACGACGACTGACCGGTCGTCACCCGATCATCTTTCTGGAAGGACCAGCATGTCCGGCAAGAACAGCCCGCAGCACCAGGCAGCGACGGGCGGGACGGAGCCCGCCCCGGCTCCGGACACCACCGCGGGCGGCGCCCCCGAGACCGAAGCGGCGGCACTCCCGCCGACCAGCGGCGAGACGACGGCCGCCCGCACCGGCGCCCCGGAGACCGCGGCGCAGCAGGCGGAAGCGGCGCTGACACCTCCCGCACAGCCCGCCGCAGCGGCCCAACTCCCCACCGCGGAAGCCGCCGTGGGCACCGACGAGGGCGCGACCCCCGAAGCCGCACCCGACACCCACGCCGACCCCGGCCAGGGCCCCGACACCCTGGCCGGAGCGGCAACAGCCGAATCCGGAGGCGGAGTTGGAGCCGGCGAGGACACCGCCGCCGCGGCCCCCGCCTTCGGCCGCCCCTCCCGAGGCCTCCTCGCCGGAGCCGCGATAGCCGGCGCGCTGCTGATCGGCGTACCGTTCCTGGTGTCCGGTCTGCTCGGCAGGTCGAGCTCGGACTCGAAGCCGTCGGACCAAGTGGCCGACGCGGGCACGGTGTTGAACGGACAGACGACGGACAGCGGCGCCGGCGCCTACGGTTCGGCCAGCCCCGACCCGACCTCGCCGAAGGCGACCCCCTCGCACCCGAGCGGCGGCAAGGACACGGTGAAGAAGGGCGCGGGGGCGGCGGCCGCCGGTTCCGGTGCCGGAGTGATCGCGGGCAGTTCCGCCGAGGCACCCAAGAAGGCGTCCTCCGGCGGGGGTTCGAAGAAGTCCACCACGACCAAGGTCACGGCCACCAAGACGGTGGTCGCCGCGCCCGGCACCACCATCTACGGCCACGCCTCCAACAAGTGCATCGAGATGGTGGGTCACAAGGGCGCCGACGGTTCGCCCCTGCAGATCAACAGCTGCACCGGCAAGAACTGGCAGAAGTGGGACTTCCGTTCGGACGGCACGATCCGCTCGATGGGCCTGTGCATGGACGTCGCCTGGGGCTCGTCGGCGAACGGCGCGGTGATCCAGATCGCGGTGTGCAGCGGCAACCCGGCGCAGCAGTTCCGCCTCAACTCCAGCAACGACCTCGTCAATCCGCAGGCCAACAAGTGCGTGGACGTCAAGGACCAGGGAACCGCCAACGGCACCCGGCTCCAGCTCTGGGACTGCAACGG
This sequence comes from Streptomyces sp. P5F9, assembly GCF_057961495.1. Taxonomy (NCBI): domain Bacteria; kingdom Bacillati; phylum Actinomycetota; class Actinomycetes; order Kitasatosporales; family Streptomycetaceae; genus Streptomyces; species Streptomyces sp. P5F9. The sequence goes on from NZ_JBXVPZ010000092.1 coordinate 3,266, forward strand.
CCAGGACAACCAGAAGTGGAGCACCCGCTGAACACGGCGGTGCCGCCGCACCCGTAAGGCACGGCGGCACCGCGGACATCCACGATGTGCCTAGATGTCGCGGAACTCCTCTACGGCGTCTCTGACCTGCGCAAATGAACCCTTCCGACCAGCAGCAGTTCGCCGCCGGCCACGCCCATGATCGCGGCGACCACCCCGATGCCGAACCCGGCGACCACACCCAGGGGCACCTGCGCCCACAGCGGCAGCGACAACGTCCCCACGGTGGTGACGTGGGTGACCAGCAGCGCCGCGGCCATGAGCACCATCAGGGCGGCCAGCACCTTGTAGAGGGTGGAGCTGCGGATCCGCACTGCCCACGTCGCACCGGCCCAGGCCCCGATCAGGCTGCCGGCCAGCGGTTTGACCGCGATCGTCCAGTGCACGGTCAGTGCGGAGGCGGGGACTGCAGCCAGCCGTGCGGGCAACGCGACCAGCACCACGACCTGGCTCATCGCCTTGTGCAGGATGACCGCGGAGAGCGCGGCATCCTCCCTGGTGGCGCCACCTGTCCGCCATGGCGCGGGCTCACGCTCCGGGTAAGACACCGGCAACCAGCCCGGCACTCGTCCAGACCTCCCAACCGCTGGCCAGAAAGCGGAGTCACAACTCTCACCTGCAAAGCCAACGGTCCTTCCTCCATCACCCGGCACGTACTTGCGCGCACAAACCAAGGAAAGACCAAGGGAAAGCAAGGGGGGAGAAAACTCTCCCTGCCATGAGGCGCGCCTGTGGTGCAAGACTTCCGGCGTGATCAGCCGCCCTGCCGAGGCGAGCGGTCACCTAGTTTCCCGCGGCGGCGTCGATCGCGTGCCTGGACCCGCGCTGGTGTACACGACTGATCCGCCCGTGATGCAAAGGCGAATGCATGTCCTCTGAACTCCCTGATTCTGCTGTTCCTCCGCCCACCGAAGCCAGAGAGTCCTCCTCGGGGCCCAGCCGGCGCACCGTCATCGCCACCGGCGTCGCGGTGGGCGGTGTCGTGGTGGCCGGAGGAACGTTCCCGGCCGGCGCCGAGGAAGCGACCGCTACGGGGGCGGCCCCTTCCAGCCGTGTGTCCCTGACCGTGAACGGCACCCGGCGGACCGTGACGGTCGACAACCGGACCTCGCTGCTGGATCTGCTGCGCGAGCACTTCGAACTGACCGGCTCCAAGAAGGGCTGCAACGCCGGGGCCTGCGGGGCGTGCACGGTTCTGGTCGACGGGCAGCGCGTGAACTCCTGCCTGACGCTCGCGGTACGCCTGGAGGGCGCTGAGGTCACCACGATCGAGGGCTTGGCCGACGGCGACCAACTGCACCCGCTGCAGCAGGCGTTCGTCGAGCAGGACGCCTTCCAGTGCGGTTACTGCACCCCTGGCCAGATCATGTCCGGGGTGGGCTGCATCAAGGAGGGGCACACCGGTTCACCGGAGGAGATCCGGGAGTGGATGAGCGGCAACATCTGTCGCTGCGGCTGTTACGTGAAAATCGTGCGGGCCCTTGAGCAGACCGCCGGCCGGAAGTAAGGAGCCGCTGACATGCATCCCTTCTCCTTCACGAAGGCCGCGAACACCCGCGAGGCCCTCGACGCGGGCCGACACGGCGGCCGTTACATCGCCGGCGGCACCACCCTCGTCGACCTGATGCGCGAGACGGTCGAGCGTCCCGAGACCCTGGTCGACATCAGTGACCTGCCGATGCGCGACGTCACGGTCACCGAACGCGGCGGCGTGCGCATCGGTGCGCTGGTGACCATGGCCGAGGCGGCCGCCCACCCCAAGGTGCGCTCGCTGTACCCGGTCATCTCCCAGGCGCTGGAGCTGAGCGCTTCCGCCCAGCTGCGGAACATGGCCACCATCGGCGGCAACATCATGCAGCGCACCCGCTGCACCTACTTCCGCGACGTCACCGCCGACTGCAACAAGCGTGAGCCCGGCTCGGGTTGCGCCGCGCTGGCGGGCTTCAACCGGACGCACGCCATCCTCGGAACTTCCGATGCCTGCGTGGCCACCCACCCCTCCGACGCGGCCGTGGCGTTCGCCGCACTGGAAGCACGGGTGCAGCTACTGGGCCCGGACGGGGAACGCCAGGTGTCTTTCGCCGACTTCCTGCTGCGCCCGGGCAGCACCCCGAATCGTGAACAGGCCCTGCGCCAGGGCGAGTTGATCACCGCAGTAGAGATCCCCACGCTTCCGCGCCCGCTGAAGTCCGGCTATCTGAAGGTACGCGACCGGCAGTCCTACGAGTTCGCCCTGACGTCGGCGGCCGTGGCGCTGCACGTGCGGGGCGGGGTGATCCGGGAGGCAAAGGTCGCCGCCGGTGGCGTGGGCACCGTGCCGTGGAAGCTGCCCGCCGTGGAACGGCACCTCGTCGGTGAGCGGCCCTCGGAGTCGTTGTGGACGGCCGCTGCCGCCAAGGCGGCGGAAGGCGCTCGTCCCCTTCAGCACAACCGGTTCAAGGTCGAGTTGCTGAAGCGGACCGTGGAACGTCAACTGCGCGTCGTAGGAGGTAGCAAGTGAGTCCCCAGCCGCAGGCCGCCGTGGGCGCGCCCCTGTCGAGGGTGGACGGCCGGCTCAAAGTCACCGGCCAGGCGCAGTACGCCGCCGAGTTCGATGCCGACGGCGCGGTGCACGCGGTCATCGTCGACGCGAGCATCGGCCGCGGCCGCATCACCTCCCTCGACACGCGCGACGCCGAACAGCACCCGGGGGTACTGCGGGTGATCAGCCACCGCAACGCGCCGAAGCTGCCGTACCGCGACAACTCCGGGTCCAACAACCTGCCCGGGCGCAGGCTGCGGGTGTTCCAGGACGACAAGGTGCTCTTCCACGGCCAGCCGGTCGCCGTGGTCATCGCCACCACCCTGGAGGCCGCCCAGCACGGCGCGAGCCTGGTCAAGGTCCGCTACGACGCGGAGAAGCCCTCGACCGACCTCCACGAGGCCGAGCCGGACAAGCCGACGGACTACGCGCGCGGCGACGCGGAAGCGGGGCTGCGCAACGCTCCCGTACGGCTGGACCTGACGTACCGGCTGGGGCGCAACCATCACAACCCGATGGAGCCGCACGCCACCATCGCCCGCTGGGACGGCAACAAGGTGACCGTCTGGGACAAGACCCAGTGGGTGGTGGGCACCCGCGACGAGATCGCCGCCGTGTTCGATCTGTCCGCGGACGCGGTGCGGGTCATCAACCCGTTCGTCGGCGGCGGCTTCGGCAGCGGGCTGCGCTGCTGGCCCCACACCATTGTCGCCGCGCTCGCCGCGCGAGAGGTGAAGCGTCCCGTCAAGCTGGTGCTCAGCCGCAAGCAGATGTATTTCGGCACCGGTTTCCGGCCCTCCTACGCCTACCGGCTGCGCCTGGGCAGCGACCGGCGCGGCCGGCTGTCCGCCGCGATCCACGACATCGACGCCGAGACCTCGTCGTACGAGACGTTCACCGAGGGGGTCATGGCGCCCGGGCAGATGCTCTACAGCATGCCCAACGTCAGCCAGGCGTACCGGACGGTGCCGCTGGACGTCAACACGCCGATCTGGATGCGCGGACCCGGCTTCGCGTCGGCGTCGTTCGTGATCGAGTCGGCGATGGACGAGCTCGCCCACCGGCTCGGCGTCGACCCGATAGAGCTGCGCCGGCGCAACGAGCCGTCCGAGGACGAGGCGAAGAACCTGCCCTGGTCCACCCGGCGGCTGCGTGAGTGCTACACGGTCGGCGCCCGGGAGTTCGGCTGGGACCGCCGTAATCCCAAGCCCCGTTCGACGCGTGAGGGAGACTGGCTGATCGGTCTGGGCATGGCCGCGGGCGTGTACGACCCGGGGCGCTATCCGGCGCAGGCCCAGGCCCGGCTGCACGCCGACGGCACCGCGGTGGTCGATGCGGCCACCACTGACATGGGGCCGGGCACCTACACCTCCCAGACCCAGGTCGCCGCCGACGCGCTCGGGCTGGCCATGCGCGCGGTCACCTTCCGGCTCGGCGACTCCCTTTACCCGCAGACCGGCCCGCACGGCGGCTCCTCGACCATGGCAAGCGTCGGCTCCGCCGTCCTGGACGCCTGCGACCAGGTGCGCCGGCAGGCGATCAAGCTGGCCGTCGAGGACCACGAGTCGCCGTTGTACGGCGTGCCGGCCGGCGATGTCGTCGTGCGGGCCGGCCGACTCCACGTGCAGGGCAGTCCGGCGCGCGGTGAGACGTACAAGAGCCTGCTGGCCCGCAACAACCACACCCACCTCGAAGCACACGGCACCTACGCCGGGCCGCCGACTCCCGAACGGGACTCCTACGCCGCCTACAACGCGACCTTCGCCGAGGTCGCGGTGGACGCGACGCTGGGGCTGGTGAGGGTGCGCCGGATGCTCGGCGTGTACGACGCGGGCCGGATCATCAGCCCCAAGCTCGCCGAGAGCCAGGCGTTCGGCGGCATCGTGGGCGGCATCGGCACGGCGCTGCTGGAACACACGGTCACCGACCACCGTGACGGGCGGATCGTCAACGCCAACCTCGCCGACTACCTCGTGCCGGTCAACGCCGACGTCCCCGAGGTCCGGGCGATCTATCTGGACGGCGAGGACAACTCGGGCAACGCGCTGGGGGTGAAGGGGATCGGCGAGGTCGTCCAGGTGGGTGTGGCGGCCGCGATCGGCAACGCGGTCTTCAACGCCACCGGCCGCCGCATCCGTGAACTGCCCATCACCGCCGAGGCGTTGCTCTGACACCACCTCCTGGACCGGTCCGGCAGCCGAACCCCCCGTACGGCTGCCGGACCTCCCCGAGCCGCCGCCGCGCACGCGCCCCCGTCAACGCGGCGGCGGCTCGCTCACCTTCTGCGACAGCGACCGTCTGCTCTGGAGACCCCATGCTCAACATCGCGGACACACTGCACCGCTGGTGCCGCGAGAACCGGCCCTTCGCCTTGGCCACCGTCGTCGATGTCACGGGCAGCGCACCCCTGCCCATCGGTACCTCGGTCGCGGTCGACAAGGATGGCAACGCCGTCGGCAGCATCTCCGGCGGGTGTGTCGAAGGCGCGGTGTACGAGCTGTGCCAACAAATACTCCAGGAGCAAGGCCTTCCACAGCGTGCCCGGTTCGGCTACTCCGACGACGACGCCTTCGCCGTGGGACTGACCTGCGGTGGTGAACTCGACGTGCTCGTCCAGCGCATCGACCCGGTAGCCCAGCCGCATCTCGGCGCGGCGCTCGCCGAGGCGGTCGAGGGCCGGCCCGCCGCTGTCGCCCAGGTCGTGGACGGGCCCGCGGAATTAGTCGGCGCCACTGTGAGCGTCCTCGGCGACAGTTGGATCGCCGACAGTGCGCTCGGCGACGGGCCGACCGGCCGGGTGGTGGCGGATCTGGCCACCTCCCAACTGCGCACCGGGCGCACCGCACTCCTCGCCCTCGGCGGAGACGCCGACACCTGCCCGGAGAGGCTCTCCGTTCTCGTCCATGCGGCTGCCACCCGCCCTCGCATGCTGATCTTCGGCGCCGTCGATTTCGCCGCCGCCCTCGCGCAGGCCGGCCGGTTCCTGGGCTATCACGTCACTGTGTGCGACGCCCGTCCCGTCTTCGCCACCCAGGAGCGATTCCCGTACGCCGACGAGGTGGTCGTCGACTGGCCCCACCGCTACCTGGCACGAACGGCCATGGACGCCCGTACCGCGATCTGTGTGCTCACCCACGATGCCAAGTTCGACATCCCGCTGCTGCGGCGGGCACTCGATCTGCCTGTCGGCTACGTCGGCGCGATGGGCTCCCGGCGCACCCACGAGGAGCGCCTTCTCCGTCTGCGTGAAGTAGGCGTCACGCAGGAGCAGTTGGCCCGGCTGCGGTCCCCGATCGGCCTCGACCTCGGTGCCCGTACGCCCGAGGAGACGGCCATCTCCATCACCGCCGAGATCATCGCCCACGCCGGCCGGGCGAGCGGCCTGCCTCTGGCCCGCCTCAGCGGCCCGATCCACCGCGTTGCCGGCACGGTGCTGGAGACAGCGCGGCACGGGGCAGGATCGGTCTCAGGAACATGCTGATCGACACCTTCGGCCGGCAGGCCACCGACCTGCGGGTCTCGCTGACCGACCGGTGCCGTCGGGCCGGGCGGCGCGGATCGACTTCAACACGGCCAGCGTGTTTCCGGCACCCTTCCTGCGACGGTTGACGCCCCACAGGCGGTCGTCGCCCACCGAATAGCAGCCGTGGAAGTACCGCACCCCGTGGGTGCGGTGGTAGGCAGCCGGCCGGGCCGGATCCGTTCGGCCCAGGAACTGCCGCCGGTGGGACGGATCCCGAGTGGGCCGAACTCGTCGAAGGCGAAGACCCGGTCGGGGAAGCGGTCCAGCACTTCCTCGATCCGGTCCAGCTTCGCTTCGCGTTCGGGGTCCGGGGACTCCTTCCAGGTCTTGGTGCGCTGGAAGGTGATGCCGCGGAGGGCGAGCAGGCACCGTAACGCCCCGCGGCCGATACGGATCACCCGCCCGTGCACTTTCCGCAGGTAGGCGACCAGCTTGCGCAGCGACCAGCGCGTGAAGGGCTGGCCGAGCTTGACCGGGCGAGTGGTGGCCGTCTGGATGACGAAATCCTCGTCGGCCTGCACCAACTGGGCGATCACCGGCACCCGGTTCCCCCCGGCCGAGGCCAGCAGCATCATCGCCCGCCAGTAGCGCACCGTGCTGGTGCTGCCCCGGCGCACGATCTGCTGCGGCTTCTGACCCTCCTGGTCGGTCAGTCTGCGCACACGGACAGGCTCGGCCACCGCACCTCCAGCGGTCGGATCGGACGTCACCGCCCATCCAACCGCCGCGACCGCCAACCCGGCGAACCTACGCAGTCACAGCACTAGCGGCCAACGCGCCCCCAGCACCTGGCCGGTTGAGACTTCGAACACTCGCCCCAACGGCACGAGGACTTCATGCATTGCGGGCGTCGATTCCGTCACTCAATCAGGGGCGACGTCACTCAAAGGACTCCCTCGCCGTAAAACGGCGGCCGCCGAAAGGAAGGTCGCTCCCCGCTCCTCCAAGAAGCAGGGAGAAATTCCTCCCCCTCACAGAACGCCCGTGCAGTGCAATGCTCTACGGCGTCCCCACCCCGCAGCGGTCGCACATCGCCTCGAAGAGAGAATGCCACCGAATGCCATCCACGACCGACGGCCGACCCCACAAACTTCCTTTCGTCGTCCTGGTGTTGTCCGCCGGAACATTCCTCATGGGCACCACCGAGTTCGTTGTCGCCGGCCTGCTGCCCGAGATCGCCGACGATCTGAATGTCAGCGTGTCTCACGCGGGCCTGCTGATCACGGCGTTCGCGGCAGGCATGATCGTCGGGGCGCCGGTGATGGCCATCGCGACGCTGCGCCTGCCCCGGCGCTCCACGCTGATCCTCGCGCTTGCCGTCTTCGCCCTGGGCCATCTGGTCGCCGCGCTCAGCTCGTCGTTCGCGCTCGTGCTTGTGGCCCGCGTGGTGACCGCGCTGGCCACCGGGACCTTCTGGTGCGTCGGCGCGCTCGTGGCCACGACCGCGGCGGGACCGGCGGCGACGTCTCGGGCCCTGGGCATGCTCCTGGGAGGTCTGACCGTAGCCAATGTGGCCGGCGTACCTCTGGGCGCGTGGCTGGGGCAGTTGTCGGGCTGGCGCGGCCCCTTCTGGGTACTGGCCGTGCTGTCGGCAGGCGCGGCGATGGTCATCGGCCGGTACATCCCCGACGACGAGCGAAGCGAAGCCCCTTCCGTCCGGGCCGAGTTCGCCGCGCTGCGCGATGTCCGGGTCTGGCTGATACTCAGTTCCATGACGCTGCTGATGGGCGGCGTCCTGGCGACGTACACCTACATCTCGCCCCTGCTCACCGAACGGGCCGGCCTTCCCAATGGAGCCGTACCCATGGTCCTGACCGGCTACGGTCTGGGCGCCCTGCTGGGCACCACGGTCGGCGGGCGCCTGGGCGATCGCCGCCCCCTTGCCACGCTGATCACCTCCGCCGTCACGACCACGCTGGTCCTGCTGTTGTTGACCTTCCTCTCCCCGAACCCGGTGGCGGCCGTCATTCTGGTGACCCTCATGGGGATGACCGGCTTCGCCGCGACCCCGGTGCTCGGCGCGCTGGCCCTGCGCTTCTCCCGTTCCACGCCCACCCTCGTCTCCGGCCTCAGCGGCTCGGCGCCCAACGTGGGCATCGCTGTCGGCTCCTGGACGGCGGGCACCGCTCTGACCTCACCGCTGGAGCAGGCAGGGCCCCCGCTGGTCGGCACCGTGGCGGTTGCCCTCACCCTTCTACCGCTGACCGCACTCGCGCTGATGCGAGCCACCCGCTCCGAGACGCCCCCGCCTCAGCCCCGAGCAGCCGCAGACCAGACGACCGGGGGCGGCACTCAAGACATCGGCTGACACGACGCTCCGCCCGCGCGCGAGCAGCAGGTCATCCTCGCGGACCGACCGGGAGTGTGCGGGGCACGCGCGGCGGAAGCCGTCGTCGGTGTGGGTGCAGCACCGGTCAGCGAAGGGGAAAAGAGGGCGCCAGGTGCTGCTCGGTGGCCCAGGAGGCGAGGATGCGCAGCCGCTCGTGGGTGGGGGAACCGGGGGCGGCGGTCCATACGGTCAGGTGCTGGTCGGGGTCGGTGTTGGCGGTGAGGGTGTCCCAGTCCAGGACGAGTTCGCCGACGACCGGATGGTGGAGGGTCTTGGTGCCCACGGTGCGGGCGGCGACGTGGTGATCGCCCCACCATTTTGCGAACTGCTTGTCACGTGTGGACAGTTCACCGACCAGCTCGATGAGACGGGGATCCTCGGGGTACTTCGCGGCCTCCATCCGCACCTGCGCCACGGCGATCCGCGCCGAGCCCTCCCAGTCGGCGTACAGGGTGCGCATCGCCGGTTCGGTGAAGATGAGCCGCGGGTAGTTGCGGTGCCTCTCCGGAATGCGGGAGAAGTCCGTGACCAGGGCGGCGGCCAGCGCGTTCCAGGCCAGGATGTCCCCGCGCCGGCCCTGCACGATGGCCGGGGTGGCGGTGAGGTCGTCGAGCACGCGCTGCAACTGGGGCTGGACCTTTTGCCGGCCGTGGCGCCGGGTGCGGGTGGTGGTCTTGCCCGCGAGCTGGAAGAGATAGCCGCGCTCGTCGTCGTCCAGGTGCAGGACCCGGGCGAGGGTGTCCAGCACGGGAGCGGACGCCTGCATACGGCCCTGCTCAAGACGCGTGTAGTAGTCCGTGCTGATGGAGGCGAGCTGGGCGACCTCCTCACGGCGCAGCCCGGCCACCCGGCGGGGCCCGCCGGTCTCCGGCAGCCCGACCGTGCGCGGGCTCAGTTCGGCGCGGCGCTTCTTGAGGAACTCACCCAGCTCATTGAGGGGAACGTTGCTGGTCATGCTTCCCATCCTGACGAGGCCGGCAGGTTCTGGTCGGCGGCCCAGGAGGCGAGGATGCGCAGCTGGTCGTGCGCGGGGGATCCCGGGGCGGCGGTCCAGACCGTCATGTACTGGTCGGAGTCGGTGCTGGCGGTGAGGGTGTCGCAGTCGAGGGTGACCTCACCCACGACCGGATGGATCAGGGTCTTGGTGCCCACGGTGCGGGCGGCGACTCGGTGGTCTCCCCACCACTGGGCGAACTGCTGGTCACGCATGGACAGTTCACCGACCAGCTCGATGAGACGGGGGTCCTCGGGATACTTCGCCGCTTCCATCCGCAGCTGCGCCACTGTCACCTGGGCAGCCGTTTCCCAGTCGGCGTACAGGCCGCGCATCGCCGGATCCGTGAACAGGAGCCGCGGGTAGTTGCGGTGCCTCTCCGGAAGACGGGAGAAGTCCGTGACCAGGGCGGCGGCCAGCGCGTTCCAGGCCAGGATGTCCCCGCGCCGCCCCTGGACCATGGCCGGAACGGAGGTGAGGTCCTCCAGGACCCGCTGCATCTGCGGCTGGACCCTCTGCACGCCGCGACGCCGGGTGCGCACGGTGGTCTTGCCCGCGAGCTGGAAGAGATAGCCGCGCTCGTCGTCGTCCAGGTGCAGGACCCGGGCGAGGGTGTCCAGCACGGGAGCGGACGCTTGCATACGGCCCTGCTCAAGACGCGTGTAGTAATCCGTGCTGATGGAGGCGAGCTGGGCGACCTCCTCACGGCGCAGCCCCTCGACCCGGCGCTGCCGGGTGGTCGACGGAAGTCCGACCGTGCGCGGACTCAGCTGTGAGCGGCGCTTCTTGAGGAACTCTCCCAGTTCATTCAGGGTGGCATTGCTGGTCATGCTTCCCAGCATTACATCGATCGCACCCGGGGAAGGGGGGAGAATTTCCTCCCTGGATGTTTCTTTCCCTGGATGGATTCCTCCGCTTTTCCCGCGCGCCCTCGCGTGTGAGGCTCGATTTCGAGCAGCCATTCTTGCCTTTGGCTGCGGCTCACCACCCTCGTACCGAAGGAAGCACCCCATCATGCGCGGAGCAGTCATTCACGCCCCCGGCGACGTGCGCTTCGAGACCCTGGACGACCCGAAGATCAGCCGGCCGACCGACGCGATCATCCGCACGGTCGCCACCTGCGTGTGCGGTTCGGACCTGTGGCCCTACCGCGGCGCGGAACCGGTGGACGAACCCCATCCCATGGGACACGAGTACGTCGGCATCGTCGAGGAAGTCGGCAGCCAGGTCACCCACGTCAAGCCGGGCCAGTTCGTCGTCGGGTCGTTCGCCACCTCGGACAACACCTGCGCCAACTGCCTGCGCGGCTGGCAGTCGTCCTGTCTGCACCGCGAGTTCATGAGCACCTGCCAGGCCGACTACATACGCATCCCCAACGCCCACGGCACCCTCGTCGCCACCGACGAGCACCCCGACGCCGAGATGGTGTCGAGCCTGCTCGCGGTCTCCGACGTGATGGGCACCGGCTGGTACGCCGCCCTCGCCGCCGAGGTCAAGCCCGGTTCCACCGCCGTCGTCGTCGGCGACGGGGCGGTCGGCCTGTGCGGTGTCATCGCCGCCAGGGAACTGGGCGCGGGGCGGATCATCGCCATGAGCCGCCACGCCTCCCGCCAGAAACTCGCCCGCGAGTTCGGCGCCACCGACATCATCAGTGAACGCGGCGACGAAGGCATCGCCCGCGTCAAGGACCTCACCGAGGGGATCGGCGCCGACTCGGTGCTGGAGTGCGTCGGTACCGCCGAGTCCATGCGGCAGGCCCTGCACTCCGCCCGCCCCGGCGGCAACGTCGGCTTCGTCGGCGTCCCCCACCAGGTGGCGGTTGAGGGCCAGGAGCTGTTCTTCTCCCAGGTCGGCCTGCGCGGCGGCCCCGCCCCCGTGCGCCGCTACCTGCCCGACCTGATCGACCGAGTCCTGTCCGGCCGGATCAACCCGGGCAAGGTCTTCGACCTCACCCTCCCCCTGGACCAGGTCGCCGAAGGCTACAAGGCCATGGACGAACGCCGCGCCATCAAGGCCCTCCTCAAGCCCTGACCCGTACATCGTCCGTCGCGGGGGCCGGGCATCTGCTGCCCGGCCCCGGGCGGCCCCCTCCTGGACAAGGACCACCGTGACCACTTTCGCCCTCATCGGTGCCGGCCCCGGCCTCGGGCTCGCCGCCGCCCGCCGCTTTGGAGCCGCTGGCCACAGCGTCGCTCTCATCGCCCGCGACACTCACCGCCTGGACGACCTCACGGCCGAGCTCGTCCGCGACGGTATCGAGGCCCGCGGTTTCGCCGCCGATGTCCTCGCCATCGAGTCCCTGACCGCGGCCCTCCATGCGGCCGCGGCCGACCTGGGCACCGTCGAGATCCTTCAGTACAGCCCCGTGCCCCGCGCCGACTTCATGAAGCCCGTCCTCGACACGAGCGCCGACGACCTGGACGCCCCGCTCGGCTTCTCCGTCAAGGGCCCCGTCACCGCGGTGAACGCCGTCCTGCCGGGTATGCGCGAACTCGGCCGCGGCACCCTGCTGTTCGTCAACGGCTCCAGCGCCGTACGCCCCAACCCGAACGTCGCCGGCACCTCGATCGCCTTCGCCGCCGAGAGCGCCTACGCCCGCATGCTGCACGACACGCTCGCCCCCGAGAACATCCATGCCGCGCAGCTGATCATCCCCGGAGCGATCCGGCCCGACGCCGAGCACAGCAGCCCCGACGTGCTGGCCGGGCGCCTGTACGACATCCACGCCAAGCGGGACGGCTTCCGCCACTACTCCGAGCCGCTTCCCGACTGAGACCCGGAGCACTGCCATGAATTCTGCCGCCCGCCGCGCCCTGGTCCGCGCCGTCCCGGCAGCCGCTCTCCTGCTGGCCGTGAACGCCTGCACCAGTGGCTCATCCGGAGCCACGCCGCCCTCCGCGTCCTCCTCCCCGGCGTCCTCGGGGCGGCAGGAGGCAGCTTCATCCGCCGCACCCAGTGCATCAGCCGACAGGAACACCGCCATGGCCATCCGGGTCACCATCGACGGCCGGCCCGTCGACGCCACTTTGAACGACAGCCCTGCCGCCCGCGACTTCGCCGACCTGCTTCCGCTGACCCTGGCTCTGGAGGACTTCCACCAGACAGAGCGGATCGCGGACCTGCCGCGCAGGCTGACCACCTCGGGCGCTCCGGACCCCGCTGTGCCCCGGGTCGGTGACCTGGCCTACTACGCGCCCTGGGGCAACCTGGCTCTCTTCTACCGCGACGGCGACTCCGCCAACGCCGACCTGCTCATCCTCGGCCACATCGACGCCGACGCCGACCGGCTCGGCACGGCCGACCGCATCACCATCGAAGCCGCCTCCTGACTTTTGGCAGCCAGCTGGCCGCCCCCCGTCCGTCCGTTCCGACGGCCTCCCCGCAATCCCTTTCCACCCTTCCGCTCAAGGAGAGACCTTCCGTATGCCTTCCACATCCGGGACCACCCCCGGCAAGCTCCCCTTCGTCGTCTGGGTGCTCGCCGCCGGCACGTTCCTGATGGGCACCACCGAGTTCGTCATCGCCGGTCTGCTGCCCGAACTGTCCACCGGTCTCGGTGTGAGCACATCCCGGGCCGGGCTGCTGATCACCGCCTTCGCCGTCGGCATGATCATCGGCGCGCCGACCATGGCCCTGGCCACCCTGCGCCTGCCCCAGCGTCAGACGCTGATCCTGGCCCTGGCCGTCTTCAGCCTCGGTCACGTGGTGGCGGCCCTCAGCACCTCCTTCACCGTCGTCCTCGCCGCCCGCGTCGTCACCGCCCTGGCCACCGGGGCGTTCTGGTCCGTCGGTTTCGTCGTCGCCACCGCCGCCGCGGGCCCGCAGCAGGCCACCCGCGCGACCGGCGTCATGATCGGCGGGCTGACTCTGGCCAACGTCGTCGGCGTGCCCATCGGCTCCTTCGCCGGCCAGTTCGTCGGCTGGCGCGGCCCGTTCTGGGCCCTGGCCGCCCTCTCCGCGCTCGCCGCCGTCTTCATCGGCCGCTTCATCCCCACCCGGGAAAAGCGCGCGACCGTATCGCTGCGCGCCGAGTTCGGCGCCCTGCGTCAGGGCCGGCTGTGGCTGGCGCTGAGCGCAGCCGTGTTCATCATGGGCGGGGTGCTGGCGACCTACAGCTACGTCACCCCGCTGCTGACCGACCGCGCCGGCATCCCGGCGGGCGCCGTGCCGTTCGTCCTGATCGTCTTCGGCGTCGGCGCCCTGGGCGGCACCACCACCGGTGGCCGTCTGGGTGAGCGCCGTCCGATGGACACCACCATCACCGCCGCCGCGGCCACCGCCCTGGTCCTGCTCCTGATGATCCCGCTGTCCACCAACGCGGTCACGGCCACCGGCCTGGTCTTCCTCATGGGCCTGACCGGTTTCGCGGTGAACCCCGTCGTCACGGCGCTCGCCATGCGCTTCGCCGGAGACGCCCCCACCCTCACGTCCGCGCTGACCACCTCCGCCTTCAACGTCGGCGTGGCCGGCGGCTCCTTCATCGCGGGTGCGGCTCTGGACTCCTCCCTCGGCGTGACCGGCCCGCCCCTGGTCGGCACCGTCATCGCCGCCCTCACCCTGCTCCCGCTCATCGCCCTCGCCGTTCGCGGCACCTCCGGCAAGAGCCGCATCGTGGCTCACCGCACCGCCGCTCCGGCCCACGCGCCGAGTGACCGACCCGCACGGACGCCGTCGCATCACTGAGTCCGGCCGGCATCCGTCACGAGCCGACGCCGTGTCCCCGCCGCGCCGAGCGAGAGGATCCACCATGAACCCCACCTACGACTTCACCGGCCAGGTCGCCCTCGTCACCGGGGCCGGTGCCGGCATGGGTCTGGCGACCGCCCGTGCCTTCGCCGCCTCCGGGGCCGCCGTCGCCCTCACCGACATCGACGAAGCAGCCCTCGACGCCGCCGCGAAGGAACTCACCGGCGCCGGTCACCACGTCCTCGCCCTCACGTGCGACGTCAGCGACGAGGACCAGGCCGCCGCCAGTGTCGACCGCACGGTGGAGACCTTCGGCCGCTTGGACATGGCCTACAACAACGCCGGCATCCAGATCCCGCCCAGCGACGCAGCCGACGAACCCGCCGAACACTTCGACCGTGTCAACGCCATCAACCTCCGCGGCGTGTGGGCCTGCATGAAGCACGAGCTGCGGCACATGCGCGCCCAGGGCAGCGGCGCCATCGTCAACTGCTCTTCCCTGGGCGGCCTGGTCGGCCTCCCGGGACGGGCCTCCTACCACGCCTCGAAGCACGGAGTGATCGGCCTGACGACCAGCGCCGCCCTCGAATACGCCCCGCGCGGCATCCGCATCAACGCCGTCTGCCCCGGCACCATCGACACCCCCATGGTCAACGACATGATCGACAAGGGGGAACTCGACCGCGCCGAGGCCGAGGCCAACCAGCCCATCAACCGGCTCGGCACCGCCGAAGAGATCGCCCAGGCCGTCCTGTGGCTGTGCAGCCCCGGCGCCGGCTTCGTCGTCGGCGTCGCCCTCCCCGTCGACGGCGGCTACGTCGCCCGATAAGGACGGCCCACGACCAGGTCAAATGGAGCACCTCGCCGTGTGGGAGACCAAGTGCGGCGACGGCAGCACCTGAACCATCTGGGCCGAGCCGGTGACCGACCAGCAGGACAACAGGACGCGCACCAGCGAACTGCCGTACGCCACTTCCTGATCCCGCCCCTGCCACGCAAGGACGATCCGCGCTATGAAGAGCCCCACCGGTGCCGCAACCGAAGGACTCATCCATCTCCGGGCGGCAGGCGTGAGCCTGGTGCTCGACCTGCGGGGCAGCCGCCTGCCCACCGTGCTCCACTGGGGCGCCGATCTCGGCGACCTCACACAGCATGAGCTGTCGCAGCTGGCCGAGGCCGTCACCATGCCGAACATGCCGGGGTTCGACGACGTCGTGCCGCGGGTGTCGTTGCTGCCCGAGCACGGCACCGGATGGCCAGGACAGCCGGGATTGACCGGGCACCGCCAAGGCGCCGACTGGTCGCCCTTGTTCACCCTCGACTCGGTGGAGGCCGAGAGCGCCTCGGTACGGATCCGGGCCACCGACACCACCGCCCACCTCACTCTGGTCCTGGAAGCCGGGCTCACCCCCTCCGGGCTGGTGCGGATGCGGGCCGCCGTACGCAACGACGACACGGTGCGGCCGTACACGCTCGACGGGTTGATGCTCGCGCTGCCGGTCCCCGATGCCGCCACCGAACTGCTCGACCTCACCGGCCGCTGGTGCCGTGAACGCGCCCCGCAACGCCATCCCTTCAACGCCGGCACCTGGCTGCGCGAGACCCGCAGCGGGCGCACCGGCCCCGACGCCGCCCTCGTCCTGACGGCCGGCACGCCGGGCTTCGGTTTCGGCCACGGTGAGGTGTGGGGCCTGCACATTGCCTGGAGCGGCAACCACCGGATCCTGGCCGAGCGGCTGCCCACCGGCCGCCCCGTCGTCGCCGCCGGTGAACTGCTGCTTCCGGGCGAGGTGATCCTCGGCCCCGGCGAGCAGTACACCGGCCCGTGGCTCTACGGCTCCCACAGCGACCAGGGCCTGGACGGACTGTCCGCCCGCTTCCACGACCACCTGCGCGCCCGCCCCGGACATCCGCACCGGCCCCGCCCGGTGGTGCTCAACACCTGGGAAGCCGTCTACTTCGACCACGACCTCGACAAGCTCACCCACCTCGCCGACCTCGGCGCGGAGGTCGGCGTGGAACGCTTCGTCCTGGACGACGGCTGGTTCCGCCACCGCCGCGACGACCGGGCCGGACTCGGCGACTGGTACGTCGACGAGACCGTCTGGCCCAGCGGCCTGGGCCCGCTGAGCGACCATGTCCGCGCGCTCGGAATGGAGTTCGGGCTGTGGGTCGAACCGGAAATGGTCAACCCCGACTCCGACCTGGCGCGCGCCCACCCCGAATGGATCCTGGCCACCGGCGGCCGCACCCCCGCCGACCGCCGCTCCCAGCAGGTCCTGGACCTCACCCACCCCGAGGCGTACGCGTACATCCTTCAGCGGCTCGACGACCTGCTCACCGAGTACGACATCGCCTACCTCAAGTGGGACCACAACCGCGAACTGGTCGACGCCGGCCACTCACCCGACGGCGAACCCGCCGTCCACCGCCAGACACTCGCCGTCTACGCCCTGCTCGACGAACTGCGCGCACGCCACCCGGGCCTGGAGATCGAATCCTGCTCCAGCGGCGGCGGACGGGTCGACCTCGCCATCCTGGAGCGCACCGACCGCGTCTGGGCCAGCGACTGCAACGACGCCCTGGAACGCCAGTCGATCAACCGCTGGACCGGGCTGCTCCTGCCGCCCGAACTCGTCGGCTCCCACATCGGCGCCGCCCGCTCCCACACCACCGGCCGCACCCACGACCTCGCCTTCCGGGCCGGCACCGCGCTCTTCGGCCACCTCGGCATCGAATGGGACCTCACCCGCGCGAGCGAGAGCGAACGCACCGAACTCACCCGCTGGATCAACCTCCACAAGCAACTCCGCCACCTGCTGCACACCGGCCGCGTCGTCCGCGTCGACCATGCCGACCCGGCCCTGTGGGCCCACGGCGTCATCTCCCACGACCGGACCGAAGCCGTCTTCGCCCTCGCCTCCGTGACCACCCCGGTCGCCGCCCACCCCGGCACGCTCCGCCTGCCCGGCCTCGACCCGAACACCGCCTACCACCTGCGCCCGCTGCCCCCGGCCGACCACGCGCCCGGCATGGAACGCGGGACCCCCGCCTGGTGCACCAAGGACGGCATCACCCTGCCCGGCTCCGTCCTGGAACACGTCGGAATCCAGATCCCCACCCTCCACCCCGAACAACTCGTCCTGCTCCACCTAACACGCCGCTGAGCATGTCAATCGGAATCGCGCCCAGCGGCCGAGGTGCGACTCAAAACGCACCAGAGGAAGCTTCGTCATCCTCACCTTGCCCCGCCGCCGGGCCGGGCCACACGCCCGGAGTGCCAGAGAGCGTCCTCCAGCACCCTGGCGCATGCCCACCGCACTCGCTGCCCTCCCTCGCACATACCGCTGTCATGGACGAAGCATCCTGAACACTTCAACTTGACAGGGAATGGACCTGGAAGAACAACCTGGCCGTCTTCGCCCGGGAAGCGGGCTGGAGATATCGGTCTGCCACCTACCGCCCGGAACCTCGAAGTGGAACAAGATCAAGCATCGGATGTTCTGCCACATCACCGCGAACTGGCCGGGGGCGGCCGCTGACCAGCTACCAGGTCGTCATCGAGACCATCGCCGCCACAACCACCAAGTCCGGTCTGGCCGTCGGGGCCGAGCTCGACACAGGGAGCTACGACTTGGGCATCAGCGTCATGCCCGCCGAGTTCCACCGCCCGGGAAGCTACCTCCACCCGAAGACCAGCAGTGTGGACCACCTCCACCTCCACCGGCTCCTGGCAGCCATCTTGCGCCGCCGCAGAGCGGTGGCCATTACGTTTCTGGCCCAATTACTGGGCGTCAACCGCACCAATCTATCCATCCAGTACCAGGACGGACACCGGTTCCTGAACCTGCACCGAATCCTCGTCACGCCTCTACCCGGATCAGCCGCCCGCACAATGGACCAGCTACACGCCCGAGCGACTCCTACCAACGCCCCTCTACCGAGCACTTATTGAAGTACAGGCCCCGGCGGTGCCGGAGCACTGGCGCTGCACGCCAGCCGAGGCGGTGCCTTTCTTGAGGAAGCCGGTGTCGTCGAGGATGAGGATGCCGTCGGGCTCGCCGAGTCGTTCGGCTACGTAGTGCTGGAGGTCGTCGCGGAGCTCATCGGCGTTCCAGCGGGCGCCGTTGAGGAGCCGCTGGAGGCTGGTCGGGTGTGCGGTGTCCGGCGTATTCGGCCAGCTGCCAGCCGTTTTTGCGGCCGTCCGGGCCCAGCAGTCCTCGGATGTAGTCACGCATCCGGCGTCGCGGTTCGACGCGCCTGAAGCGGTGGCCGGTGCGAAGGAAGAGCTCTTCGAGTTAGTCGTTCCAGATCTCAACTGCACGCTCGTCGATCACGCCAGGAGGCTGCCCCGACCCGTTGTCACTATCAGCGGCGGTTGCACACGATCGAGGGGCGGTCCGGGAAAGCGGAAACGGACCGTCAACCGGCCCACTACACTTACCCAAAATGCCCCTGAGCAGGGAAAATGTCAAAGTGCTGCTTGGAGTACTAGGAGATAACACGGAGCGTCAGTTCGCGAAGCTGGCGGCCGGTGGTAGCGATGTCGTATCGGCGCGCGTTATTGAAAGCCGCCTTGCTCAGGGCCATGAGCCGGTGGAAGTCCCGGCCCATCTCGTCTAGGGCCACGGCCAGGGAGCGCGGGTTGCCAGGAGTGTAGGGAACGCTTCCGCTCCCGAGGATGTCCCTCACACCGGGAAGATCGGAGTAGGCGACCGGGAGTCCGTGGGCCTGGGCCTCGATGAGGACGAG
Organism: Streptomyces sp. P5F9; assembly: GCF_057961495.1. Lineage (NCBI taxonomy): Bacteria > Bacillati > Actinomycetota > Actinomycetes > Kitasatosporales > Streptomycetaceae > Streptomyces > Streptomyces sp. P5F9. The sequence goes on from NZ_JBXVPZ010000092.1 coordinate 22,110, forward strand.
CCCGAAAGCCTCCAGACCTCTGGTCGTGAAGACGAAGGCGTCGAAGTCCGGCAGGCGGCGCCACAGTTCGGTGCGGGGCAGGAAGGGATCAAAATGAACCCGGTCCCGGAGCCCGAGTTCGATCGCTCGCTGTTCCAGATGCTCCAGCGGGCGTCCTTTGCCGATCACGGTCAGGTGGTGCGGCTGATCGGTTAAAGCGAGGGCTTCGACGGCGGTGATCGTGGATTTGTTGTCGTCCAGACGACCGGCGTGCACCGGAGAGAGGGGTCCGGTTCCGGTAGGCGGTTAACCGCTTACCCGGGCATCGCGCAAAGGGATACCCCACGGAATGACGCTGAGTCGATCGGTGAACCGGTGTCCGGTGAGACGGTCGATGTGGTCGGCGAGGGCGGCGAGGGCGGAGGTCGGGGCGATGATCGCGGCGCTGGCGCCAGCGACTTCATTCATGGCCTCGCGTTCCGATGAGCTGCGCTCGGCCACCATCACGTCGGGGCCATGGGCGATGGCGATGATCGGGATGTTGCCGGCGGCTCGGGTGAAGGCCAGGCTGAGAGCGAGCCCGAGGTACTGGGCGTGAACGGCGTTCGACTGGATCTTCTCTACGACCGCACCGACCTCACGCGTCAACTCGTCAACGTAGGGGGCGAAGCCAGGGCCGTGGGGGGCGTTTCGTCGTGGAGAGGGTGATCAGCTGATCGAACGCAGCCTCCCAAACCTGATCGACCGGTGCCCCTGCCCAGGAACGTCGTGTGGATTTCAGGCATCGCGCTGTAGAGGTCGTTGACGAGGATCATGCTCCCGGACGAAGGCGCGGCACTGCGGTTGATGCCGGTCAGGATGTTCAGGAGCTTGTCGGTCACGCGGAAACTCCATTCGTGGGTGACGGTTGGGGTGGAACCGGAGATCGGACTCCCAGGGGCAAATCGAACCGTGAATCGTCGGTGGCGTTCTGTCTCTCGCGCTGACGGGGTGGCGCCCACCACTCCGCCAGGTGCGGCGTGAAGACGGCCGTGACTTCATCGGTCGGATGCAAATAGCCCCTACCGTCCACTTCTGCCGTCCATGCTCTGACGGCCGATCGGTGGTATACGGGATTTATCCCTATCTCTCCCTTGGGGAGGATTCCGTTGAACGGGGTGGATATTCCCTCACTGTTCCAGTAATCCCATGCTTCCAGAGCCTTGGCTTTCTCGAAGCAGTGGTAAAGCTGCTGGTAGCGCGGCATGTACCGGATTTCACGTCCCTCATGGTCTTGATGACCTTGCCGGCCTCGACGTACGTGTCCGCCCTCCCATCCCGTTGGCAGGCCCGACGGCGGCAGCACGCATTTCACTGCTCGTCTCGACGCGTTCCCGGGCAGGGTCGTCGCGGATGTTGTCGGCGGGCGCCTCGGTCAGCAGGTCGCCGACCCGGACGTGGGGGTCGGCCGGATGGTCGAAGGAGCGCCGGTGCGCGTGGAGGTCCGGGCTGGAACCGGCCGTAGCGGTGTAGCGCGCTTGATGCGCGTGCGCGGCGAGGACTGAACTCCGGATCTCAGGAACGCCGGTGGCACCGTCGGTGCGGACATTGCGAGGCCCCTTTGGTGAGCACTCTCCGTGAAGGATGACGGGCATTCAGATATCCCTGATGCATCGTCACTAATTTAAGATCATCTTGCACGCGCGTTGCACAAGGTGATGAAAAACAGCGGTGATCAATGGACGGTCCCGAAAGGGTGTAACAGCAGGTCAGCGGGCATTTAGGAGTGTCGTGCCCCTCATCTCCCAGGGGCACGACACTCCGCCGATCAGATGTCGCGGAAGATCTCGATCTGCGCCCCGATCGAGTTGAGCCGCTCCGCCAGATCCTCGTAACCGCGGTTGATGACATACACGTTGCGCAGCACGGACGTGCCCTCCGCCGCCATCATCGCCAGCAGGACGACGACCGCGGGCCGCAGCGCCGGCGGGCACATCATCTCGGCGGCCCGCCAGCGGGTCGGGCCCTCGACCAACACCCGGTGCGGGTCGAGGAGTTGGAGCCGGCCGCCGAGGCGGTTGAGGTCCGTGAGGTAGATCGCGCGGTTGTCGTAGACCCAGTCGTGGATGAGGGTCTGCCCCTGCGCGACCGCCGCGATCGCCGCGAAGAACGGCACGTTGTCGATGTTCAGGCCTGGGAACGGCATCGGGTGGATCTTGTCGATCGGCGCCTCCAGCTTGGAGGGCCGGACCGTGAGGTCCACCAGGCGCGTACGGCCGTTGTCCGCGACGTACTCGGGCGTGCGGTCATGGTCGAGGCCCATCTCCTCCAGGACCGCGAGCTCGATCTCCAGGAACTCGATGGGCACCCGGCGGACCGTCAGCTCCGACTCGGTGACGACGGCGGCGGCCAGCAGGCTCATCGCCTCGACCGGGTCCTCGGAGGGGGAGTAGTCCACGTCGACGTCGATGGTCGGCACGCCGTGCACGGTGAGCGTGGTGGTGCCGATGCCCTCGACCCGTACGCCGAGCGCCTCCAGGAAGAAACAGAGGTCCTGGACCATGTAGTTGGAGGACGCGTTGCGGATGACGGTGACGCTCTCGTGGCGGGCGGCGGCCAGCAGCGCGTTCTCGGTGACGGTGTCGCCGCGCTCGGTCAGCACGATCGGCCGGTCGGGGGAGACGGCCCGGTCGACCTGCGCGTGGTACAGCCCCTCGGTCGCGGCGATGTCCAGGCCGAACCGCCGCAGAGCGATCATGTGCGGCTCGATCGTGCGCGTGCCGAGGTCGCAACCGCCCGCGTACGGCAGCTTGAAGCTGTCCATGCGGTGCAGCAGCGGGCCGAGGAACATGATGATCGAGCGGGTCCGGCGGGCGGCCTCCGCGTCGATCGACTCCATCTCCAGCTCGGCCGGCGGCACGATCTCCAGGTCGACACCGTCGTTGATCCAGCGGGTGCGGACACCGATCGAGCCGAGTACCTCCAGAAGGCGGTACACCTCCTCGATCCGCGCGACCCGGCGCAGCACTGTGCGCCCCTTGTTGAGGAGCGAGGCGCACAGCAGTGCCACGCACGCGTTCTTGCTGGTCTTCACATCGATCGCGCCGGACAGCCGGCGCCCGCCGACCACCCGCAGATGCATCGGTCCGGCGTAGCCCAGAGAGACGATCTCGCTGTCCAGGGCTTCACCGATTCGAGCGATCATCTCAAGGCTGATGTTCTGGTTGCCGCGCTCGATGCGATTGACGGCGCTCTGACTGGTGCCGAGCGCCTCGGCAAGCTGCGTCTGTGTCCAGCCCCGATGTTGCCGGGCGTCACGGATGAGCTTGCCGATACGTACGAGGTAGTCGTCTGCCATGAGGCCGAGGTTATCTCAGATATGAGATGGCGCCTCCTGAGGGGTCTATTCGGGTGACGACCGGTCAGCAGTGCTGCCGGCTGCTGTCAGTCGTCCTTCTTGGTGCGCGTCCTGCGCCACCCGAACGGCCCGGGCAGGTCCATCGATGTCGTACGGCGCCCCGAGGTGCTGCGCGTGTAGCGCGGGCCGCCCTTGCCTCCTGTCGTGAACGACAGGGACCCCTTGTTGATGTTCAGCCGAAGCCAGGGAAGGACCCGGAAGCTCTTACGGAACGTGAGCGGCATAACCGCCCCCTTTCGTCCGGCACCGGGTACCCCAAAGTCGGCCAATCATCCGAGGGGGAACGGGAGTTGCTCACTCCTCCCGGCTGTCTCCCAGCTGGAAGTGCCAGATGACGACGACCGGCGATTCGTCCAGCGCGGCGGCGGACGCTTCGGGACACCAGTGCAGGAGGTCCCAGGACATCCACGTGGGCAGCGGGTCCGGGGCGGCGCCGGGATCGAGGGAGTGGCGCGGCCGGCGGGGTTCCTCGCAGTGCCTGACCTGGAACCCGAGCGGGAGGGCGGCCGTGAGGTACGCGCTGAGCGGGCGGTGGTATTCGGTGAGCAGGGTCGCGCGGCCGTCCGGGCCGGGGCGACGGGGGAGGGT
>NZ_JBXVPZ010000093.1:0-25872 GCF_057961495.1 Streptomyces sp. P5F9
AGCGTACGACGCAGGGAGTTGCCGAGGGTGTAGCCGAAGCCCGGCTCCAGCGGCTCGATCACGAACCGGGAGCGGAATTCGTCGACGACCTCTTCGGTCAACGAGGGGCGCTGAGCGATCAGCATGTGATGAATCCTTCAGTCATGGACACCCACTATTTGATGTCCGACTCACCGGGCGGTAGCCCGATATGTGTTGCTGCTGCAAGGGTACGGGCGGCACGCCACCGAAGTGCCATACCGCCCGAAACCCAAGACAACCGTACGCCCGACCAAAAGTCAGACGCGGCGGCGCTTCGGCGGACGGCAGCCGTTGTGCGGGGTGGGGGTGACGTCCTGGATGGAGCCGACCTCAAGGCCAGTGGCCTGGAGGGAGCGGATCGCGGTCTCGCGACCGGAGCCCGGGCCCTTCACGAAGACGTCAACCTTGCGCATGCCGTGCTCCTGCGCGCGACGGGCGGCCGACTCGGCGGCCATCTGCGCGGCGAAGGGGGTGGACTTGCGCGAGCCCTTGAAGCCGACGTGGCCGGCGGAGGCCCAGGAGATCACGTTGCCCGAGGGGTCCGTGATCGAGACGATCGTGTTGTTGAACGTGCTCTTGATGTGCGCGTGGCCGTGAGCGACGTTCTTCTTTTCCTTGCGGCGCACCTTCTTGGCAGCGCCCTGACGACCCTTGGGGGGCATCTATTACTCCTACGGGGAGGTGGTCGGTCCTACAGCGAAGACCGCTGGTGAAGCGTTGTCCGCTGCGGACTACTTCTTGCCCGGCTTCTTCTTGCCGGCGATGGCGCGACGCGGACCCTTGCGGGTACGAGCGTTCGTGCTGGTGCGCTGACCGCGAACGGGCAGACCACGACGGTGACGGAGACCCTGGTAGCAGCCGATCTCCACCTTGCGGCGGATGTCGGCCTGGATCTCGCGACGGAGGTCACCCTCGGTCTTGATGTTGGCGTCGACGTACTCACGAATCGCGACGAGCTGCTCTTCCGAGAGGTCGCGAACGCGGGTGTTGGGGTCGATGCCGGTCTCGGCCAGCGTCAGCTGGGAAAGGGTCCGACCAATGCCGAACACGTAGGTGAGGGCGACCTCCACGCGCTTTTCACGCGGGATGTCGACACCGGAAACGCGTGCCATTCAATGGCTCCTGGTGATCTTCGGAGGTCTTCCGCAGAACCGGATCCCAGCCGCCGGCCTCTTCCGTGGAAGATTTGGTACGGCGTGGGTCCCCAGCCTCCGAGCCGGGGGTGTCGGACGCCTACTACGCCCGGGTCCTGCGTATGAACATGTATTGCTCGCGTCGCGCGAATCTCTGCGAACAGCTGCAGAGGGAAGGTCGTGCGTCAGCCCTGGCGCTGCTTGTGGCGCGGGTTCTCGCAGATGACCATGACCCGACCGTGACGGCGGATCACCCTGCACTTGTCGCAGATCTTCTTGACGCTCGGCTTGACCTTCATTGGTGAGGTTCTCCGGGTCAGTTGCCTTCGGCGCCGCTTGCGCGGAACCTGGGCAAGATCTACTTGTAGCGGTAGACGATCCGGCCACGCGTCAGGTCGTACGGAGACAGCTCCACCACGACCCGGTCGTCAGGGAGGATACGGATGTAGTGCATACGCATCTTGCCGCTGATGTGTGCCAGGACCTGGTGGCCGTTCTGGAGCTCCACCTTGAACATGGCGTTCGGGAGAGACTCGACGACAGTGCCTTCGATCTCGATGGCACCTTGCTTCTTGGCCACGCTTCGCCCTTCGAATCGACTACCTTGATCGACTCTGTGCGTCCCCTTACGGGGTGCATGCGGACATGCGGCTGCACGAGAGCCGACGAGTCAGTCTACGTCAGGGCCCTCGGAAAGACGAATCGAGGAAGGATGCCCCAGAGTGGAGATCACTAAGCGCGCGGAGGGCTTTTAGGGGCGCGGGGAACTGCGCGACAAGCCCCCACCGGCGCGCAGACGAAAAACTACGCGAGCGGATCCGGCGCAGCCGTGATCCCATACTCAGCCAGCTTCGCCTTACCACCATCAGGAGCCGTAAGCACCAACGGCCCCTGATCGGTCAGAGCAACAGAGTGCTCCCAGTGCGAGGACCACGTCCCGTCCGTCGTGATGACCGTCCAGTCGTCGGAGAGCACCTCTGTCTTAGGGGTACCCAGCGACACCATCGGCTCGATCGCCAGGCAGAACCCCGGCACCAGCTTCGGCCCCTTGCCCCGCCGCTTCTCGACGTAGTTCAACAGGTGCGGGTCCATGTGCATCTCGGTACCGATGCCGTGACCGCCGTAGTCCTCGACGATCCCGTACTTGCCCCCACCCGGCTTCGGCTGCCGACGGATGTACGTCTCGATGGCACGGGAGATGTCCACGAGCCGGTTACCGAGCTTCATCGCCGCGATCCCGGCCCACATCGACCCCTCGGTCACCCGCGACAGCTCAAGGAGCTCCGGGGAGTGCCCCGAGCCCACGAACGCCGTGTACGCCGCGTCCCCGTGCCAGCCGTCGATGATCGCGCCGCAGTCGATGGAGATGATGTCGCCGTCCTTCAGCACCACCTCGTCGGAGGGGATGCCGTGGACGACGACCTCGTTCACCGAGGTGCAGATCGTCGCGGGGAAGCCGCCGTAGCCGAGGAAGTTCGGCTTCGCGTTGTGGTCGGCGAGGACCTTGCGGGCGACCTCGTCCAGATCCTTCGTGCTGGCGCCGGGCACCGCGGCCTCACGCGTGGCCGCGTGGATCGCGGCGACGACCAGCCCCGCCTCGCGCATCTTGGCGATCTGCTCGGGGGTCTTGATCTGCACCATGGGGGCCTGCGCTCTCCGTCTTCCGCGACACAAAGGAATGGCCGTAGACAAAAACGGCCGTACACAACAGTACGACCGCGGCGCCCCTGCGGGCACCGCGGCCGGTTCTGCTCGGTGACTACTTCGCGCTCTCGTCCTCGCGCTGCAGCGCGTCCAGCGCCCGCTGTGTGATCTCGTCCACCGGACCGAGCGAGGAGATCGTGACCACCAGGCCCTGGGCCTTGTAGTAGTCGATGATCGGCTCGGTCTGCGTGTGGTAGACCTCCAGGCGGGTGCGGACCGTGTCCTCGGAGTCGTCGTCGCGCTGGTACAGCTCGCCGCCGCAGGTGTCACAGACACCGTCCTGCTTCGGCGGGCTGTACGTCACGTGGAAGACGTGGCTGGAGTCCTTCCGGCAGATGCGGCGGCCGGCGATGCGCTTGACCACCTCTTCCTCGGAGACCTCCAGGTCGAGGACCGCGTCCAGCTTGATGCCCTCGGTCTTCAGCAGCTCGTCCAGCGCCTCGGCCTGCGACACATTGCGCGGGAAACCGTCCAGCAGAAAGCCGTTGACGGCGTCCGGCTGCTCCATGCGGTCCTTGGCCATCGCGATGGTGACCTCGTCCGGGACCAGGTTGCCCGCGTCCATGTAGGACTTCGCCAGTTTGCCGAGTTCCGTGGCCTGACTGATGTTGGCACGGAAGAGGTCGCCCGTGGAGATGTGCGGGATGTGCAGCGTCTTGGCGAGGCGCACAGCCTGCGTTCCCTTACCGGCACCCGGCGGCCCGACGAGGACGATTCGCATCAGCGGAGGAACCCTTCGTAATTGCGCTGCTGGAGCTGGCTCTCGATCTGCTTCACCGTCTCAAGACCGACACCCACGATGATCAGGATGCTGGTCCCGCCGAACGGGAAGTTGCCGCTTGCGTTGAAACCGACCAACGCCATCGTCGGTACGAGAGCGATCAGACCCAGATACAGCGAACCCGGCCAGGTGATCCGGTTGAGTACGTAACTCAGGTACTCAGCGGTGGGCCGGCCAGCCCGGATGCCCGGGATGAAGCCACCATACTTCTTCATGTTGTCCGCGACTTCCTCGGGGTTGAACGAGATCGCCACGTAGAAGAACGCGAAGAAAACGATCAGCAGGAAGTAGCTGACCAGGTAGATCGGGTGGTCACCCTTGGTCAGGTTGGTCTGGATCCAGGTCTTCCAGCCGGACGTACCGCCGGAGAACTGAGCGACCAGAGCCGGGATGTAGAGCAGCGACGACGCGAAGATGACCGGAATCACACCGGCCTGATTGACCTTCAGCGGGATGTAGGTCGACGTACCGCCGTAGGAACGGCGGCCGATCATGCGCTTCGCGTACTGCACCGGGATCCTGCGCTGGGCCTGCTCGACGAAGACCACGAGGCCGACCATCACCAGGCCGACGAGGATGACGGTGCCGAACTCGATCCAGCCGCCGGCCAGCGTGCCCTGCTTCTTGATGGCCCACAGAGCGGACGGGAAGGTCGCGGCGATCGAGATGAACATGAGGATCGACATGCCGTTGCCGATGCCGCGGTCGGTGATGAGCTCGCCGAGCCACATCACGACACAGGTGCCGGCGGTCATGCAGACGACCATGGTGATGGTGGTGAAGATCGACTGGTCCGGGACGATCTGATTCGCCGTCGGGCAGCCCGAGAACAGGGCGCCGCTGCGGGCGGTGGCCACCAGACCGGTGCCCTGGAGGATGGCGAGCGCCACGGTCAGATAACGCGTGTACTGCGTGATCTTCGCCGTACCGGCCTGCCCCTCCTTCTTGAGGGCTTCGAGGCGCGGGATCACGACGGTCAGCAGCTGCAGAATGATGCTCGCCGTGATGTACGGCATGATGCCGAGCGCGAAGATCGTGATCTGGAGCAGCGCGCCACCGCTGAACATGTTGACCAGACCGAACAGACCCTGGTTGCCGTTCGAGACGTCGATACAGGTCTGGACGCTCTTGTAATCGACGCCCGGGATCGGGACGTGCGTACCGACCCGGTACACCACGATGATGCCGAGCGTGAAGAGCAGCTTCTTGCGCAGGTCGGGTGTCCTGAACGCCCGGGCGAACGCGGTGAGCACGGTGCCTCCTGCGACCCCCGCGTGTGCGCGCGTGAGGTGACGACTAAGTGTGGTTGATGGCCTGTGGAACGAGATTACGGCATGCCAAGACGACGCTGGGTACCAGCCGCACAGCCTACCTACATCAACGCCCCTAGGGGATACCGATCGAACGTCCCATGAGTCACGACTGCTGAAAAAACGGCCGGGGTCGACCCTCGCGAGAGGGCCGACCCCGGCCGCTGATGCTGACGTTGGTCAGACTCGGTCCGAAATATCAGACGAGCTCGGTGACCGTACCGCCCGCGGCAGTGATCTTCTCCTTGGCGGAGCCGGAGACGGCGTCAACCGAAACCTGCAGCGCCACGGAGATCTCGCCCTGGCCGAGCACCTTGACGAGGCTGTTCTTGCGAACGGCACCCTTGGCGACGAGACCCTCTACGGTGACCTCGCCACCCTCGGGGTACAGCGCGCCCAGCTTGTCGAGGTTCACGACCTGGAACTCGGTCTTGAACGGGTTGCGGAAGCCCTTGAGCTTCGGAAGACGCATGTGGAGGGGCATCTGGCCACCCTCGAAGCGCTCCGGAACCTGGTAACGGGCCTTCGTGCCCTTGGTTCCACGACCGGCCGTCTTACCCTTCGACGCCTCACCACGACCCACACGGGTCTTGGCGGTCTTGGCGCCCGGGGCGGGACGGAGGTTGTGGATCTTGAGCGGGTTGTTCTCCGCCATGATCAGTCGACCTCCTCAACCGTCACGAGGTGGCGGACGGTGTGCACCATTCCGCGGAACTCGGGGCGGTCCTCCTTGACGACCACGGTGTTGATCCCCTTGAGACCAAGGGACCGCAGCGTGTCACGGTGGTTCTGCTTGCTGCCGATGTACGACTTCGTCTGCGTGACCTTGAGGCGAGCCATTACGCACCCGCCCCGGCACGTGCACGAAGGAGAGCCGCGGGGGCGACGTCCTCAAGGGGCAGACCGCGGCGGGCCGCGATCTCCTCGGGACGCTGCAGGCCCTTGAGGGCCGCCACGGTCGCGTGCACGATGTTGATCGCGTTGGACGAGCCGAGCGACTTCGACAGGATGTCGTGAACGCCGGCGCACTCCAGGACAGCTCGCACCGGACCACCGGCGATAACGCCGGTACCGGGGGAAGCAGGCTTGAGCAGGACGACGCCCGCGGCCTTCTCGCCCGTGATCGGGTGCGGGATGGTGCCCTGGATACGGGGGACCTTGAAGAAGTGCTTCTTGGCCTCTTCAACACCCTTGGCGATCGCGGCCGGCACCTCCTTGGCCTTGCCGTAACCGACACCGACGGTGCCGTCACCGTCGCCCACCACGACGAGCGCGGTGAAGCTGAAGCGACGACCACCCTTGACAACCTTGGCGACGCGGTTGATCGCGACTACGCGCTCAACGTACGCGGTCTTCTCGGCGGCAGCAGCGCCGCCGTCACGGCCCTTCCGGTCCCGCCGCTCGCCGCCACCGGCACCGCTTCCACGGCGCTGGGGTCCAGCCATTGGATTACCTCTCTCTTTCCGCTAGCTACGGAAGCGACTAGAACTTCAGTCCGGCTTCGCGGGCGGCATCCGCCAGGGCGGCGATGCGCCCCGCGTACTGGTTGCCGCCGCGGTCGAATACGACAGCCTCGACGCCGGCAGCCTTGGCGCGCTCGGCGACCAGGGCGCCGACCGACTTGGCCTGCGCGGACTTGTCGCTCTCGCCGCCGCGGATCGAGGTGTCCAGGGTCGACGCCGACGCCAGGGTGTGACCCTTGATGTCGTCGATGACCTGGGCCACGATGTGGCGGTTGGAGCGGGTCACGACCAGGCGCGGACGCTCAGCCGTACCGGAAATGTGCTTCCGGATGCGGATGTGACGACGCTTGATGGCAGCACGCTTGTAAGCGTCGCCCTTAGCGATCTTCGTACCGTATGCCATGGCTTACTTACCCGCCTTTCCGACCTTGCGCCGGATGACTTCGCCCTCGTACTTGACGCCCTTGGCCTTGTACGGGTCGGGCTTGCGCAGCTTGCGGATGTTGGCCGCAACCTCGCCGACCTTCTGCTTGTCGATGCCCTCGACCGAGAAGTGCGTCGGGTTCTCGACCTTGAACGAGATGCCCTCGGGCGCCTCGACCGTAATCGAGTGGCTGTAGCCGAGAGCGAACTCAAGGTTCGAACCCTTGGCCGCGACGCGGTAACCGACACCACTGATTTCGAGCTTCTTCACGTAACCCTCGGTCACGCCGGTGATCATGTTCGCCACCAGCGTGCGGGACAGGCCGTGCAGGGCCTTGTTCTGACGCTCGTCGTTGGGGCGGGTGACGCTGAGCACGCCGTCCTCACCCTTGGCGATGTCGATCGGCGCTGCGACGGTGTGGGTCAGCGAGCCCTTGGGGCCCTTGACCGAGACCGTACGGCCGTCGATGGTGACGTCCACGCCGGCGGGAACCGTGATGGGGAGCTTGCCAATACGCGACATAGCTTCTTCCGATTCCTTTCCGCTACCAGACGTAGGCGAGAACTTCTCCGCCTACGCCCTTCTTGCCGGCCTGCTTGTCGGTGAGGAGACCGTGCGACGTGGAGATGATCGCCACGCCGAGGCCACCGAGCACCTTGGGCAGGGAGGTGGACTTCGCGTAAACCCGGAGACCGGGCTTGGAGATCCGCTTGATGCCCGCGATGGAGCGCTCACGGTTCGGGCCGAACTTCAGCTCAAGGACGAGGTTCTTGCCGACCTCGGCGTCCTCGACCTTCCAGCCCGTGATGAAGCCCTCCTGCTGGAGGATCTCCGCGATGTGCGACTTGATCTTCGATGCCGGCATCGTCACAGAGTCGTGGTATGCCGAGTTCGCGTTCCGCAGACGCGTAAGCATGTCTGCGATCGGATCAGTCATGGTCATGAATTGGCCTTCGGCCTCTCTCGCCGGGGTTTCCTGGTGCGCCATCCCTCTCCCTGAACCGAGACGGGGCGGGTGCGGTGCGGTGGACCTACGGCGTAGTAAGTCGTTTGGGCGTCAGGCGCCCAACCCTCCTAGCCTAAGCCATGGAGAGGTGGGCACCTGACCGGACCCTTTACTTACCGAGAGCTTCGGGAGTCCGGAACTACCGGACTACCAGGAGCTCTTGGTCACGCCCGGCAGCTCGCCACGGTGAGCCATCTCACGAAGGCACACGCGGCACAGGCCGAACTTGCGGTACACGGAGTGCGGACGGCCGCAGCGCTGGCAGCGCGTGTAGCCACGTACTCCGAACTTGGGCTTACGAGCAGCCTTGGCAATCAGAGCCTTCTTCGCCATCTCGCTTACGCCTCCTTGAAGGGGAAGCCGAGGTGACGGAGAAGGGCACGGCCTTCGGCGTCGTTGGTCGCCGTGGTCACCACGGTGATGTCCATACCCCGGACGCGGTCGATCTTGTCCTGGTCGATCTCGTGGAACATGACCTGCTCGGTGAGACCGAAGGTGTAGTTGCCACGACCGTCGAACTGCTTGGGAGACAGACCGCGGAAGTCGCGGATGCGCGGAAGCGCGAGCGACAGGGTGCGGTCCAGGAACTCCCACATGCGGTCGCCACGGAGCGTGACGTGGGCACCGATCGGCTGACCCTCGCGCAGCTTGAACTGCGCGATGGACTTGCGGGCCTTGGTGATGGCCGGCTTCTGACCGGTGATCGTGGTCAGGTCACGGACGGCACCGTCCATGAGCTTGGAGTCACGGGCGGCGTCGCCGACACCCATGTTCACCACGATCTTGACGAGGCCGGGGATCTGCATGACGTTCTCGTAGGAGAACTCCTCACGCAGCTTGCCCGCGATCTCCTCGCGGTACTTCGTCTTGAGACGCGGAGTGGTGGTGGTAGTCATCAGATGTCCTCACCCGTCCGCTTGGCAACGCGAACCTTGTTGCCCTCGTCGTCGAAGCGGTAGCCGACACGCGTGACGACCTTGTTGCCGTCCTTCTCAACGACCAGCTGGACGTTGGAGACGTGGATCGGCGCCTCGGTCGTGACGATGCCACCGGCCTGCGAGCCCTTTGCGGTGGGGCCGGCCTTGGTGTGCTTCTTGACCCGGTTGACACCCTCGACCAGGACGCGCTCGTCGCGCGGGTAAGCGGCAATGACCTTGCCCTGCTTGCCCTTGTCCTTGCCGGTGATGACCTGAACCGTGTCACCCTTCTTGATCTTCATGCTTACAGCACCTCCGGAGCCAGCGAGATGATCTTCATGAACTTCTTCTCGCGCAGCTCGCGCCCGACCGGGCCGAAGATGCGGGTACCACGAGGGTCGCCGTCGTTCTTCAGAATGACGGCGGCGTTCTCGTCGAAGCGGATGTACGAGCCGTCCGGACGACGGCGCTCCTTCACGGTGCGAACGATGACCGCCTTGACGACGTCACCCTTCTTCACGTTGCCACCGGGGATCGCGTCCTTGACGGTGGCGACGATGACGTCACCGATGCCCGCGTAGCGGCGACCGGAGCCACCGAGCACACGGATGCAAAGGATTTCCTTCGCACCAGTGTTGTCGGCGACGCGCAGTCGCGACTCCTGCTGGATCACGTCTATCTCCTGATCGTCTGCCGGTTCCCCAAGGGCCGTTCAGTGAACGGCCCTTGGAGCCTGGCGGAACTTACCTGCGGGGTTAGCCCCGCAGGAATTACTTGGCCTTTTCGAGGATCTCGACGATGCGCCAGCGCTTCGTCGCGGACAGCGGACGCGTCTCCATGAGGAGGACGCGGTCGCCGACGCCTGCGGCGTTCTGCTCGTCGTGGGCCTTGAGCTTGTTCGTACGGCGGATGACCTTGCCGTACAGCGCGTGCTTCACGCGGTCCTCGACGGCGACGACGACGGTCTTGTCCATCTTGTCGCTGACGACGAGACCCTCACGGGTCTTGCGGAAGCCGCGGCTCGCGGTCTGCTCTTCAGTCACGTTGCTCTCGCTCATCAGGCGCTCTCCACCGTCTCGATGCCCAGCTCGCGCTCACGCATCAGGGTGTAGATCCGCGCGATGTCCTTCCGGACGGCCTTGAGCCGACCGTGGTTTTCGAGCTGACCGGTCGCCGCCTGGAAGCGGAGGTTGAACAGCTCTTCCTTGGCTTCGCGGAGCTTCGCGAGAAGCTCCTCGTCACCCAGTTCGCGCAGCTCGGACGCCTTGGTACCGGCCGACATCACGCTTCACCTGCCTCGCGCTTGACGATCCGGCACTTCATCGGCAGCTTGTGCGCTGCGCGAGTGAGGGCCTCACGGGCGATCTTCTCGTTGGGGTAGGACAGCTCGAACATGACCCGGCCCGGGTGCACGTTCGCGATCCACCACTCGGGAGAACCCTTACCGGAACCCATGCGGGTCTCGGCAGGCTTCTTCGTGAGCGGGCGGTCCGGGTAGATGTTGATCCAGACCTTGCCGCCACGCTTGATGTGGCGGGTCATCGCGATACGGGCGGCCTCGATCTGGCGGTTCGTCACGTACGCCGGCGTGAGGGCCTGAATGCCGTACTCGCCGAACGAAACCTGCGTACCGCCCTTGGCCTGACCACGACGCTTGGGGTGGTGCTGCTTGCGGTGCTTGACCCTACGGGGGATCAGCATTTCGGTCAGGCCTCCGTTCCGCCAGTAGAAGAGGGCGCGGCCTCAGCCGGAGCAGCCGCCGCCGGAGCCTCGGCCTTGGGGGCCTCGGCAGCGGGAGCAGCCTGCTGCGGCTTGCGGCCGCGGCCGCCACGCTCGCCACCGCGGCCACCGCCGCGGGCCGGGCGGTCGCCGCCCGGGCCGCCACCGCGAGCCGGGCGGTTACCCGCACGGGCAGCGGCGTTCTCGGCGCGGACCTCGGCGATGTTCTTGACGTCGCCCTTGTAGATCCAGACCTTCACACCGATACGGCCGAAGGTCGTCTTGGCCTCGAAGAAGCCGTAGTCGACGTTCGCGCGGAGCGTGTGCAGGGGCACGCGGCCCTCGCGGTAGAACTCCGAGCGGGACATCTCGGCGCCGCCGAGGCGGCCGCCGCACTGGATCTTGATGCCCTTGGCGCCGGCCTTCATCGCCGACTGCATGCTCTTACGCATGGCGCGGCGGAAGGAGACGCGGGAGGACAGCTGCTCGGCGACGGCCTGGGCCACCAGCTGAGCGTCCGTCTCCGGGTTCTTGACCTCAAGGATGTTGAGCTGGACCTGCTTGCCGGTCAGCTTCTCCAGGTCGCCGCGGATGCGGTCGGCCTCGGCGCCGCGGCGGCCGATGACGATGCCCGGGCGAGCGGTGTGGATGTCCACACGCACGCGGTCACGGGTGCGCTCGATCTCCACCTTCGAGATGCCGGCGCGCTCCATGCCGGACGTCATCATCCGACGGATGGCGACGTCTTCCTTGACGTAGTCCTTGTACAGCTTGTCGGCGTACCACCGGGACTTGAAGTCCGTGGTGATGCCGAGCCGGAACCCGTGCGGGTTAACCTTCTGGCCCATTACCGGGTTCCTTCCTTGCTGCTGACGACCACGGTGATGTGGCTGGTCCGCTTGCGGATCCGGTAGGCGCGGCCCTGGGCACGCGGACGGAACCGCTTCAGGGTCGGACCCTCGTCGACGTATGCCTCGGAGATGACGAGGCTGCCGGCGTCGGTGTGGTCGTAGTTGTGTGCGGCGTTGGCAATGGCGCTGTCAAGCACCTTGCCGACCGGCACGCTCGCGGCCTGCGGGGCGAAACGCAGGACCGCCTGAGCCTCCGTGGCGTCCATGCCACGGATGAGGTCCACCACGCGGCGGGCCTTCATGGGCGTGACGCGGATGTACCGCGCCTGGGCCCTGGCTTCCATGGTTGTCCCTTCAGTGTTTGTCATGGTCGGTCACCCCGCGCTAGCGGCGCTTCGACTTCCGGTCGTCCTTGACGTGACCCCGGAAGGTGCGCGTCGGCGAGAACTCGCCGAGCTTGTGGCCGACCATCGACTCGGTGACAAACACCGGGATGTGGGTCTTGCCGTTGTGCACCGCGATCGTGTGGCCGAGCATGGCCGGGACGATCATCGAGCGGCGGGACCAGGTCTTGATGACGTTCTTGGAGCCGGCCTCGTTCTGTACGTCCACCTTCTTGATGAGGTGGCCGTCGACGAAGGGCCCCTTCTTGAGACTGCGCGGCATCTAAACCCGCTCCTAGCGCTTCTTGTTCGTCTTGCGGCGGCGGACGATGTACTTGTTCGAAGCCTTCTTCGGCGAACGAGTACGACCCTCCTTCTGACCCCACGGGCTGACCGGGTGGCGACCACCGGAGGTCTTGCCCTCACCACCACCGTGCGGGTGGTCGACCGGGTTCATCGCAACACCGCGGACGGACGGGCGGACGCCCAGCCAGCGCTTGCGGCCTGCCTTGCCCCAGTTGATGTTGCTCTGCTCGGCGTTGCCGACCTCGCCGACCGTGGCGCGGCAGCGCTGGTCGACCAGACGGATCTCGCCGGAGGGCATGCGGAGGTGGGCCATGGTGCCCTCCTTCGCCAGCAGCTGCACGGAGGCACCGGCGGAGCGGGCGAACTTGGCGCCGCCACCGGGACGGAGCTCGATCGCGTGGATCGTGGTACCGACCGGGATGTTGCGGAGCGCCAGGTTGTTGCCCGGCTTGATGTCGGCCCCGGGACCGTTCTCGACACGGTCACCCTGCTGCAGGTTGCGCGGGGCGAGGATGTAGCGCTTCTCGCCGTCCGCGTAGTGCAGCAGCGCGATGCGCGCGGTGCGGTTGGGGTCGTACTCGATGTGCGCGACCTTCGCCGGCACGCCGTCCTTGTCATGGCGACGGAAGTCGATGACGCGGTAGGCGCGCTTGTGTCCGCCACCCTGGTGGCGAACGGTCACACGACCGGAATTGTTACGGCCGCCCTTGCTGTGCAGCGGGCGGACCAGCGACTTCTCCGGCGTGGACCGCGTGACCTCGACGAAGTCGGCGACGCTGGAGCCACGGCGGCCCGGCGTAGTCGGCTTGTACTTGCGGATTCCCATTTCTCAGTCCTCGTCCGATATCGGACGATCCGACCCGCTTACGCGGCCGGACCGCCGAAGATGTCGATACGGTCGCCCTCAGCGAGGGTCACGATCGCGCGCTTGGAGCCCGCGCGCTGACCGAAACCGGTCTTGGTGCGCTTGCGCTTGCCCTGGCGGTTGATCGTGTTGACCCCGGTGACCTTGACCGAGAAGACCGCCTGGACGGCCTGCTTGATCTGGGTCTTGTTGGCGCCCGGGGCGACGATGAAGGTGTACTTGCCCTCATCGAGGAGCGCGTAGCTCTTCTCCGAGACGACCGGCTTCAGCAGCACGTCACGGGGGTCCGTGAACGACTTGCTGATCGGCGTCTCGACAGTGTTCTTGCCCTCGGTCTCGTGGCGCTTCGCCTTGGCGATGCGCGCGACCTTCTTGGCCTTGGCGGCCTTCGAGGCGATGCTCGGGTGACGCGTAGCCATCAGGCTTCGCTCCCTTCGGTGTCAGCGGCCTGGGGGCCAGACACGAAGGACTCGAAAGCGGCCTGGGTGAAGACCACGTCGTCCGAGACGAGAACGTCGTACGTGTTCAGCTGGCCCGGCTCCAGGATGTGGACCTGGGGCAGGTTGCGCGCGGAAAGCAGCGCGGCCTCGTCGGAGCGCTCGATGACCAGGAGCACGTTCTTGCGCTCGCTGACCTTGCCGAGGAAGCTCCTGGCGGCCTTGGTGGAGGGGGTCTCGCCCTCGATCACGCCGGTGATGACGTGGATGCGAGCGTTGCGGGCCCGGTCGGTGAGGGCGTGGCGCAGGGCCGCGGCCTTCATCTTCTTCGGGGTCCGCTGCGAGTAGTCGCGCGGCGTCGGGCCGTGCACGACGCCACCGCCGGCGAACTGCGGGGCGCGGGTCGAACCCTGACGGGCGCGGCCGGTGCCCTTCTGGCGGTACGGCTTCTTACCGCCACCGCGGACCTCGCCACGACGCTTGACCTTGTGCGTGCCCTGACGGGCGGCGGCCAGCTGCGCGACGACGACCTGGTGAAGCAGCGGAATGCTGATCTTCTCTACGTCGAAGATCTCGGCCGGGAGCTCAACGGTCCCGGCGGTGTCGCCGGAGGGCGACTGAATGTCAATGGTGCTCATAGTCCTCAGGCCCCCTTGGCCGCGGTACGGACCAGGACGAGGCCGCCGTTCGGACCCGGGATGGCTCCCTTGATGAGGAGCAGTCCCTTCTCCGCGTCAACAGCGTGAACGGTCAGGTTCTGGGTGGTGACCCGCTCGTTGCCCATGCGGCCCGCCATGCGGACGCCCTTGAACACACGGCCCGGGGTGGCACAGCCACCGATGGAGCCGGGAGAGCGGTGCTTGCGCTGGACACCGTGACCGGCGCCGAGGCCACGGAAGTTGTGGCGCTTCATGACACCGGCGAAGCCCTTGCCCTTGCTCTTGCCGGTCACGTCGACCTTGACGCCGGCCTCGAACACCTCAGCGGTGATCTCCTGGCCGAGCGTGTACTCGGAGGCGCCCGCGGTGCGGATCTCGACGAGGTGGCGACGCGGCGTGACATCGGCCTTGGCGAAGTGACCCTTGAGGGGCTTGTTCACCTTGCGCGGGTCGATCTCGCCGAAGGCGATCTGGACCGACTCGTAGCCGTCACTGTCGTTCGTACGGACCTGGGTCACGACGTTGGGTCCGGCCTTGACGACGGTCACGGGAACAACACGGTTGTTCTCGTCCCACACCTGCGTCATGCCGAGCTTCTCGCCCAGGATGCCCTTGATCTGCTTAGCCATCTTCAGCTCACCGACCCCTAGAGCTTGATCTCGATGTCGACACCGGCCGGCAGGTCGAGTCGCATCAGAGAGTCAACGGTCTTGGGGGTGGGGTCGAGGATGTCGATCAGGCGCTTGTGCGTGCGCATCTCGAAGTGCTCGCGCGAGTCCTTGTACTTGTGCGGCGACTTGATGACGCAGTACACGTTCTTCTCAGTGGGCAGCGGCACCGGGCCCGCGACCGACGCACCAGTGCGCGTCACCGTCTCGACGATCTTCTTCGCCGAGGAGTCGATGACCTCGTGGTCGTAGGCCTTGAGCCGGATGCGGATCTTCTGTCCCGCCATGGCTACTCAGTAGTCCTGTCTCTAGTAACGCTCTGCACCCCGGCAAGCCCTTCTTGCTCTTCCTCCGACCCACGCGGTCGGGTGTGTCGCGCTCTCACCGACACAGAAATCCCATATACGGAACTTCCCTGCTGGGAAAGCACGGCCCTTCCGGAACCGCAAGCCGAGGGCGAAGAAGCCCACCGGGTGCCTGGCCGGCGCCGCACTGACACTTCCCGAAAGATTCCCGTACGTCCGCCCCAGCGCTGCCGTAAGGCAGTTGGGACGACGAGTACCGTGGGACTCGCTTCCGGTCCTCCCGACGGGAGGCGCGCAGCATCAACACTCGACCGAGCAACTCCGACAGTCTGCCATATGGCGCAGGCGGCTGGCCAATCGGGGCGTAGAGATTACCCCTGGAGTGACGTAGGTCAAACACGTGCGCGCGGCGGGCGCCTCGCCCAGCCTCCATCGATGTTCATCCCTGTGAATAAGAATCAAGTACACGTCCATTGACGCGTCCACAGCAAGCGCTTACGGTCCCTGACGAGAACACGGGAAAGCGCTTTCCTTGCACGGTACCCCTGGATTCCCTGGTCATGGGACGACCCTGGAGGCAGAACGATGCAAGCGAGACCAGTCATGGCGTGTGTCGGCCTGGTGGCCGGCACGCTCGTAGCACTCTCCGGCACCCCGGCGCAGGCCGCGAGCGCCACGCAGTACGTGTCACCGACCGGCACCGCGAGCGCGGCCGGCACCCTGGCCGCCCCCACCACCCTCGCCACGGCGATCAGCCGCATCGCGTCCGGCGGCACGATCTATGTGCGCGGCGGGACGTACAACTACTCGTCGACCGTCACCGTCCCCGCGGGCAGCGACGGCACGTCGAGCGCGCGGACCACCCTGACCGCCTACTCCGGCGAGACCCCGGTCCTCAACTTCTCGGCGCAGAGCGAGAGTTCGTCGAACCGCGGGCTCCAGCTGAACGCCAACTACTGGCACGTCTACGGCCTCACGGTGTCGCACGCAGGGGACAACGGGATCTACGTCGGCGGCAGCAACAACGTCATCGAGCGCACGGTGACGTCGTACAACCGCGACACGGGTCTGCAACTGGGCCGCATCTCCTCAAGCACACCGAGCTCCCAGTGGCCCTCGAACAACCTGATCGTGAGCTCGGAGTCGCACGACAACGAGGACTCCGGCGGCGAGAACGCCGACGGCTTCGCGGCGAAGCTCACCACAGGCACCGGAAACGTCTTCCGCTACGACGTCTCCCACAACAACATCGACGACGGCTGGGACCTCTACACCAAGACCGACACCGGCGCCATCGGCCCGGTGACCATCGAGTACTCCCTCTCCTACGGCAACGGCACCCTCACCGACGGCACCCAGAACGCGAACGGGGACCGCAACGGCTACAAGCTCGGCGGCGACGACATCGCCGTCAACCACGTCGTCCGGCACGACATCGCCTACGGCAACGGCCATCACGGGTTCACCTACAACAGCAACCCGGGCACGATGACGATCTCGAACAACGTCGGCATCGACAACGCGGAGCGCAACTTCTCCTTCGACAAGGGGACGTCGGTGTTCCGTACGAACACGTCGTGCCGGTTCGCGGTCAGCGGCTCGAACGACAAGACGGTGGGCGACGCGGACAGCTCGAACCAGTTCTGGACGGGGTCGAACGGGGCGCGGTGCGCTTCGTACAGCGGGAGCCTGGGGTGGTCGTTCGGTTCGGATGGGAAGTTGGGGGTGACGTTTGGGGGGAAGGCGGTGAATCCGTAGCTGGGACCGCTGACGCCCACGATGTCCGAGGGCTCGTACGACTTCGCTCAACTCGGTCGTACGAGCCCCTCACGCTTCGGCGGGCCGGAACCTGATCCGGGTACCGAGCCGGTCGAGTCTGACGACGACGGCCGCGATGACGGTGAACTCCACGACCAGCAGGACGATCTGCGCGAAGACCCAGCCGTACCCCTTGATGGTCGGAGCGAGGAAGTAGGACGGGTGTCCCACGCAAGGTGTCTTCTTCGACGGGCCGGGGATTCCCGCCGGAGGCGAGGGTGCCGGTGTTCACGAAGGAGGAGTTCGGGGAGGGCCAGGATTCCGGGTTTGATCGGGAGGTGGATGTCAATGAGTGCCCGCGAGCAGGTCCTCGATGATCACGCCTTTTTCGGGGCGCTGAATTGCGCCGGCAGGCCGGCGTCGTCCTTGCAACCGAGTTCCTTGGCCATCGCGAGGGAGACCGCGTGCAGGACGTTCATGTTCGTTTCCCGCAAGTTGTCGTCATCGCTGTCCACTGCCAGAGGGTTCGTCAGTTCCCCCCGGATCAACACATCGTCGCCGTCCGAACCGAAGGAGTCACTGGAGCACTTCATGTAGAGAAACGCGTTCAGCGGCCTGGAGAGGGCCAGCTCACCCATCTCGTACTGGGTGAACTTCGGCAAGAGAGGAGCCGGTGCGGGAACTGTTTTGGCAAGGTAGAAGGACAGCTCGACACCAAAGTCCGCAGCCGGAGCGTAGGCCGTGCACAGCTGGTATTCCTCCGCTGTGGCGGAGTCGTCGGGCCCCTTCTCCCGATAGCCGGAGACGAGCGCCCGAGCGGTCTTACCAAGGGCTGCAGTGGATTCGCTCGTCGTGAACTTCTCGCTCCCCAGCGCGTACAGGAGCGCTTTCCTGGCGCCTGTCGAGAGCTGTGCTCCGCACAGGTTCGACGATGCGGCCTCGGTCGTCGGCTTCTCTGTTGGTTCATTGCTGTCGCAGGCCGTGAGAGAAGCAACCAGGGCAGCAACGGTCGCCGCGGTGGCGGCCAGGTGCCGCACGGGCCTGTTGCTGAGCATGGTCATTCTCCTGTTTGGGGCAACTGCCCCCGTTGGTCCTCTCGGAGGCTCCCGCTGTTGTAGCCACTGATCCAGGCTTCCTCAAGATCCTGTCCGAAGTCAGTGTCTCCCTGACTGATGTTGTGGTGGGTCAGGAAGGTCCTAGCCGGCTTTTCGGCGTTCGTCTGGCCGGCCGCAAAGATCGCCTTACGCTGAGCCTGGATGTCCTCGCTGCTGTCCTGCTGCTTGGCGTCGGTCCAGTCGCCGATGACGTTGCCGATCTGCTGTTCCAGCGCGCCCTGTCCCGTATCGGTCATCACGGGGATAGCCGTTGCCACGACACCGGCAGCGGCAACCTCGGGCAGGAAAGCCACACCGGCCGCCACGGTCGCACCCGTGCCGAACTCGACCCAGCCGTTTCGCTTCGCGAGGGCATCGTTGTACTCCTTGTCCGCCGCGAGTTGCCCGGCCTTGAGCTGGTCGGCCCGCGCCTGGTCCAGGAGTCCCTGGATCTCCGCACCGCTGCGGGTCGCATCGCGTACGCGCGGCTCGTTGATGGAGCCGTCGTCGCCGACCTGCGCTTCCAGCACACTGGTGGTGTATACCTGCCCCGCGTTGGAGACTTCCGCGTAGGCGTCCGGATGTTGTCCGATCGTGCTGAGGAAGCTGATGGTGTCGCTCTGACCGAACTTGGCATGCCCGTCGACCCCTGATGCGGGCGCGAAGGTGCTGCCCTGGCGGTTCTCGTCGAGTCCCCAGTTCAGGTCGTCGATATAGCCCGCCCCCATCCGGCCGAGGCTGTCGGAGAGGATCTCCTGCTGCTTGACGAGCTTGGGATCGTTGCCGTAGGTGTGCACGACCTGTTTCATGATCTTGGCCGAGTCCTCGTCGCGGACCAGCGTCGGCGTCGGATCGTCGTACGCGTGCCCGAGCGTCGCCGACTCCAGCGCGTGGCCCAGAGCGTCCACTCCGTATGCCTTCGAAGGCACCCCCGAGCCGTCCATCGGCCACTGGAACTTCCTGTCCGTCAGCTCGTCGAAGTACGTGTAGCCGAGCTTCGCGCCTTTGTGTTCGCTGCCGTCGGCGTTGTACACCTTCGGGCTGTCGTCGGCGAAGAACGCCTTCGAGGCTTCCGGGCTGTGCCCCAGCGCTTCGAGGGCGCTGGTCAGCGGGTCGTACCCCGTTCCGACCTTTCCCGAAGGGTTGTAACCGAAGTCGGCGTCGATCCCGCCCGTCATGGGCTTGTTCAGGGTGAACAGGTTGGGGTTCTCGTGGTGCAGTTGGACGATGTGCCCAGCAATGGGGTTGATGAAGTCCGCGTCGTAGTTCCCGTACCTCAGCAGACCACCGAGAACCTGGTATCCGTACGGCTGGTTGAGCCCGGCGTTCTCGATCTGCAGGCGCTGGCCGCCGAGCTTGCGCATCTGGTCGCCCCAGCTCGCAGGCACGTGGTGCTTGTGGTCCGGGTCGGTGGCGTT
This sequence comes from Streptomyces sp. P5F9, assembly GCF_057961495.1. Taxonomy (NCBI): domain Bacteria; kingdom Bacillati; phylum Actinomycetota; class Actinomycetes; order Kitasatosporales; family Streptomycetaceae; genus Streptomyces; species Streptomyces sp. P5F9. The sequence goes on from NZ_JBXVPZ010000093.1 coordinate 19,223, forward strand.
GGCCAGCGCCAGGCCCATGGACCGCTGGAGGTCCTTGGTCAGGGCAAGCCGGGTCTTGTCGTCACCGGCCGTGCCGTCGAGCGCCATGGAGCCGTAGAACTCCAGCGTCTTCTCCGGGCCGAGGGTCTTGTAGAAGTCGGTGGCGAACTCCCCGCCCTTTTCCGCGCCGTTGTACTTCATCAGCCGGTCGAATTCCTTCAACTCGGCGTTGGTCATGTGCTCCCCCTTCTGGGCGAGCTCGACCGCACGTGCGGCCTGTGCCTCGTTGAGCGAGTCGTAGTCCGCATGGCCCGCGTCGTGCAGATCGTTGCCATGGGATCGGGCGAGAGCGGCCTTTACCGACTGGTCCACGTCGTCGGCGCGTCCGACCTTCGCCGAAATCTGGTCGGCGATGGACTGTCGGTGCTGCTGCGCCTTGCCGCCGGCCTTCTCCTTCGGCGCCTGCCCCGGCGGAACGTACTCGTGGACGGTGACCGTGGTATCCCCGTTGTCCGTGATGGTGTAGTTCTTCGCCCGCGCTTCCTCAACCAGGGCTTTCAACGCACCTTGCAGCGCGAGGAGTTCACTGTGCGCATCGTCGAGAACCTGGTAGATGCTGTTCGCCTCGGTGTGCAGATCGGTGAACTCCTTGGCCGTCTTGTCGACGAACCTCCGAGTGACGTCGGCGTTCACACCGGCCCAGCGAGCCGAGTCCGACTTGGCCTTCATCCCCGAACGGGCGTTCTCGTCCAGCGTCTTGAGGGCGTCGACCGCATGCTTCCAGTCGTCTACGGCCGCGCTGAGCTTCCCGAGATCGACGTCGAGCAGGTCCTTGTACTTGAGTGGCACCGCGGTTCGACTCTCTCAGTGGAAGTAACTGTTGAGGCTGGACACGGACATCGCGGAACCGTCTCGGCCGCTGATCTCGGCGGAGATCTGAGTGTCGTCCTGAGCGTGCAGCTTCTTGCTGTAGTCCAGGTGGTTCGAGATGTGCGCGACGGCCTGAAGGACCGACTTGACCTGCGAGGTCCAGATCGAGACCGTGGTCACGAGGGCGGGGCCCATCGCGAAGCCGCTCCCCTTCAACTCCTCGCCGGCCTGCATCGTCGAGCCGGATTCGCCCTTGCCCGAGCCTGCACCGGCGATGTCCACACGCTGCCGCAGGTGGTCGTGGAGGATGCACGCCTCATGCCCTACGGCGCCGAGGTCGTCCTGGTGCACCACCAGATCGCCGGTGACACCACCTCCGTCCGCAGGAAGCTGGTTGAGCCGCATGCGCGCCGAGCCCCTCTGGGCCGCGTCAGTCTTGAGCTGCTCCCACTCGTCCCAGGCCATCGCCCGGCGTCCTCCCTCGATCCCCTGATCCCCGTGTGCCCCAGCAGTCGGCTCGGCCGGCCGCAGGGTTTCTTACCAGTTCTTCAACTTACCCAACGGCGGCGCCGCCCACGGCACTTGACGGCCACCCCGCATCGGTGCTTCACACCTGCCTCGCGCCGCGCATGCCAACCACCGGCTGCCAACTGCCGGCTGCTCATGCTGGTCTGCGTCGGCGCGCGAGAAATGCCACCGCACCCCCGCCGGCCAGCACCGCGGCACCGACACCCAGTCCGATCCAGAGGACGCTCACACCGCTGTCCCCCGAGGACGGGACAGCGGCCGGAAGGTCATCTCCCTTCGCCGGGACGCCCGCCGCACGGGAAGCTGAGGCGTTCGAGCCCGGCGACGGCGAGGTCCGTGCGGCGGCAAGGTCCGGGAGCGGGTACTCCCCCGCCGGGCCAGGGTTCCCGGGGTTCTGCAGAGCGATGCGAGGGCGGACGATGCCGTACCCGATCGAGTTATTGCGCTTCGCGCCGTCCGTCGGGGCACCGATCGTGTTGAGCAGGACGCGGAGGACCTGGTTGTTGGTCCAGGTGGGGTGCTTGGACCAGATCAGGGCGGCGCTGGCCGAGGCCAAGGCGGTGGCGCCGCTGGTGCCGTGGCCTCTACAGAGTCCGCTCCGGCTCGCACACGCATAGACCAGGTCCTCCCCCGGTGCGGCCAGGTCCACCTGGGGGCCGTGTTGCGACTCAGCGGTCCTGCTCAGGTTCTTGCCGACGGCGGCCACGCCTACGACGCCGGGGGTGGCCGCGGGGTACTCGACCTGATTCCCCTTGTCTCCACTGTTGCCGACCGCCGCGAAGACCAACGCGCCCTTGTCCAGGGCGTACCGCGCCGCCGACGTCAGCTTCGCCGAGCCCTCCGTCTGTCCCAGCGAGATGTTGATGACCCGAGCTCCGGAGTCGGCCGCGTAGCGAATCGCCTTCGGTGCCGCCTCGTTGAACTGCCGCGCGGCCTCCCCCTCGTCCGCCGCGGCCTCGGCGTCGGGCATCCGGATCGGGAGGATCCTGGCCCCTGGCGCGAGCCCGAAGGCACCCTTTCCTGAGTCGTAGGACCCGGTCCCGGCGATCAGGCCCGCCATTCCCGTGCCGTGACCGTCGTAGTCGGTGTGTTCGTCGCCCGCCTGGCCCGTGGCAAAGTCCTTCCCGGGCAGGATGCGACCGTCCAGGTCAGGGTTGTCCTGGTCCACACCGGAGTCGATCACGGCAACGGTGACGCCCTTGCCCGTACTGGTCCGCCACATCTGCTCGGCCTTCATGGCATCCAGGAACCACTGCTGCCGCCGGGTCGAATCAGCGTGCGCCGGAACGCCCGTGGCACCGACCAACAGCAGTCCGAGCACCGCCGCTGCCACAAGCTCGCGGCGCCCGCGCCGAGTACTGCTGATGAACATGCGTTGCTTCTCGCCTTCCCTGGATGTCACTGAGGGTCAATCGGTGGTGAGGTTTCCGGTACGACGGCGCCCCTCCCGGCGCTGACGCTCCTCGGCCTCACGGCGGTCGGACCGTGAGCCGGAAACGCCCGCGCGAGTCGAGGGCGTCGAGGGCGTAGAGGGCGTAGAAGATGCAGACGGCATCGGCTGCGTCGAACGAGGAGCGGTCCCGCTGCCGCGGTTTGCCCCCGGGCGTCCGGCGCTGGGTGTGCCGCCCGAGACACCGTCTCGAACCGCGGCACCCGAGGCGACCGTTCCACCGGTGCCACCCGCACCAGGTCGACTGGACGACACCCGCCCCGGCTGCTGGGCGGCACCGCCCACGACTCCCCTGTTGGGAGGTACAGCGCGGCCACTGCCTGCTGTGGAGCCCACCGGACCACGACCGGTGGGGTTCTTCGCACCCACCACCGTCCCGCGGGGAATCGCTCCCGCCGGCCGACCCGTCGGAGTCCCGGTCGGGCGACCGCCGACAGCACCGCTGGTGCTACTGCCACGCGCTCGGCCGGAGTTGGGAACAGGGGCTCCTTGGCCGGGCCTGGCGGGAGACACGCCAGTGACAGCCGGCCGGGCAGGCGCTGTCGGCCTGCCCACCATTCCCTCCGACCTCACCGAACCGCTCACCGCTCTCCCCGGCACAGCCGAGCCGACAGGGTTGCCGGTATTGCCACCGAACACCGGCGTCCCGCCACCGGGCGGTGTTGTCGCCGTGGTGTGGGGCTGCCCCATGCCGCTCGGGCCGTCACTCGTACCTGCACCTGTGTTCGGCATGTGGGGCAACGTGCCCGCCGAGTCGACGCCCACCCGAACCGTCGGGTCGATGGTGGTCGCCGTCGGCGTGTACTCGGAGACCATCCCGTCGTGAGAAGTCGGCTTCGGCTCCCGAATGTCACCTACGTCCAAGTGTCCAGCAGGCTCCTGCACCAGAGAGCGAGGAACCGAGTCACTCCGCACAGGGACAACAGGGGTAACGCGGCGATGGGAGTCACCACCACTGGGACGGGCGACACCACTCTGGCTGCCACGCCCACGAGCGTCCGGCGGCTGCACGACCTTCGGCGGCGGCGGAAACGCAGGCCGCTCCAACCCGTCCATCTGCGTGGCCGACAGTCGATACGACTGGCCCAGCTTGAGCATCTGGAGGGCGGCCTCCTGGCGGGCCTTTTCCTTGGCTGCGGTGATGGCGGCGAGTTCGGGCGCGGAGTTGGTGTGGACGGCCGTGGTGTCAGGGTCGTTGTGGACCAGGGGTGCCGCGTTCAGATTCACTCGCGCGCTTTTCGTGTCGCGCGGGATCGCGGCCTGGGCGTGGGCGATCGCGTCGGACGCCTGGCCGAGCCACTTCGCGGCGCCGTCGCTGAAGTCGCCCAGGCGCAGGGTGGAGTTGGCCAGGTCGCCGGCCCAGGTGCGGAACGCGTCGGCTCCCTCGCCCTTCCACTCCACGTGCTGCGGGCGGACCTTGAGTTCCTCGCCGATCCTGCGGATCTCCTCGGCGGCCGCGGTCAGGCGGTCGGCGGCGAACCGGACCGTGCCCGGGTTCGCCTGGTCGAGCCAGGCGAGCATCTGCTCGTGGCTCATGTCCTCGAAGGGCGTGCTGCCGGTTCCGGGCGCTACGGCGGCCATCAGATCGTGCCGCCCGCGTCGCCTCCGGTGACGGTGTGAGGCTTCCTCGGTAACTGGGGGTCGTAGGCGCCGCCGTAGTGCTTCGTCGTCTCCGTGCTGATCGCGGTCATACGGTCCCGGAGGTCGAGGTCGATGTTCCGGTAGCCCTTGTGCGAGGCCAGCACCGCGATGTTCATGCCCTCCATCGAGTCGGAGAGCAGCTTCGAGAGCGTCTCCAGTTCACCGACCACCGCCTCGTACGACGTGAACAGCCCGGCCGCCTCGGACCATTGGCCGCCACCGCCACCGAACTGATGCCGTACGAGCCGCTCCTGGCCGACCTTGCCCGGGCCGGCGTCCGAGCCCTTGAGGTCGTGAATCAGTTGGTCGACGCGCTTCTGGAACGCCGTGAAGGACGACAGTTCGGTGGCGACATCGGCGGCGCCCTTCACCGCGTCGAACGCACCGAACGCCCACGACGACGTCCCCGAGCCCGATCCACCGTCGCTCGACAGCACAACACTGTCCTCCCCCGTGCGTTCCTCAACAGCCCAGTACCACCACCCACTTTAGCTACACCCAGTGACAGTCCTGTTTCGCTCCGTCCCGCTAGCAGTCGGAACGGGCCGGTCAGTTGGGCCAGGGGACCACTCCCGCGAAGAAGATCACCGAGAGCAGGACCGTGCCGGGCGCGAGGACGGCGACCACGCGGCGCCGGGCTACGTTCGACTCGGTATGCGGCAGGCCCCAACTGACCAGCAACAGCGCGACGGAGGCCAGAAGCCCCGCCTGGAGGAACGTGAAGGCGGTGTCGAACCTCCGGTTGAAGTGCTCCGCCTCCGCTCCGTCGCAGGCGTCGCAGGCCATGGGTGAGAGGGCGGCGACGATGTACGCGATGAGGGCTGTGGGCAGGGTGACGACCGTCGCGATCAGCGGTCCGACCCATGTACCGCGTACGGAAGTTCCCTGTGTGATCGACATGCCCTCAGCCAATTGCAGGGCGCGGGGCGGCACATGAGCACTCGTACTCATTCCGGCAACGTCACTTGCACCCCAAGGTCCGGAGCGTCGCCGGGAAGTAGGCCCGCATGAACTTCTCGATGTCCTTGCGGTGGGTCTGGTCCATCAGTTTGATTTGGGGGACTTGGAGGGTGAGGGTGAAGTATTTGCCGCCGTTCGTTTTACAGGGGGCGATCGAGATGGCTCCGTCTGCGCCGACGATTGTCTTGTAGGTGAAGTCGATCTCCCGCGGCTCCCTGATTCCCGAGATCGAACCGGTATCCGCCGCCAGGTACATGAGGTCCCTTGCCGTGTCATCCCAGGAGAAGCGGAAGTCAAGAACAGGGTCGCGCCCAGCGAGAAGCACGCAGGGTGCAGTGATTGCCTCAGACCGATCAACTCGGGTGAACTCGTGCAAATCATCCGTGGACGTCAGGAGCGGACGGGTGACAGCGGGATCGATCGGCGTACCACAAATAGCTCCCGGGAGTTCGTGACTACCGGAGGAGCTACAGGACATCGCGAGGAAAGAAATCGTCAACACGATAAGGAGCTGGCGACCATTCACTTCGGCTGCACTCCGGACATACCCGTAGCCTGCGCAATTCCTTCTCGCGCTGACTTGTTGACCTCAACCTTGGGGTCGAAGTACGAATTTCCATCCGTGTGGTGAGCCCTCTTCCACTCTTCCGCGAGCGCCATCAATTGGCCGTTCCTCGTGGTGTACGCCTGAACATTGGCGTCCTCCTGCTTGCTGTCCAGCTTCCGCTGCTCATCGGCCAGCCACTGCTCCGTCACATAGTCAAAGCCCGCCTGTACGTCACTACTCACCACAGGGATATAACTGATCGCCTTGTCAAAGAACGGCTTCGTCTCGAACTCCGCAACCTTTGGATCCCCTGCAGCCTGCAACCGCGCCTCCTCCAAGAAACCGACGGTTCGGCCGGCCCGGGTCAGAGAATCGGGCGAGTTCAAGTGGTCGCGGTGAATATCCGACACCATCGCCTGGTTCATCCCCCCGTTCAAAATCCCATACGCCCCCTCATCCTTGGACACCTGCTTCGCAACCTCGAAAAGCTGATGCTGGTCCAAGGGTGAATGGCCAACATCCACCTCACTCATCGCCGCATGCACAGTCCCCCCATGATTGACAAGCACGTTGGCCATCGGCTTCCGCAACGACGCTGGGAACTCATCCCCGCTGTCCGCCAAATATGTAAGCGCCGACTTGAACACCGCATCGTTAGTCGCCCGATCCCCCACC
>NZ_JBXVPZ010000094.1:0-25857 GCF_057961495.1 Streptomyces sp. P5F9
GCCCGCGCCCCCGTCACCCAACCGCAGCTCCAGCCGCCCGATCGCGGCCCGCACCCCGTTGCCGTAACCGTCGTCGGCGAGGACGGCACAGGCGCTGCGGGCGCGGCGGATGTGAGTGCGGGCGGCGTCCGGGCGGTCGAGTTTCACGTAGTCGGCGGCGAGGTTGAGGTGCAGGGAGGGGTAGAAGGCGCGGATGGCGACCGCCCCCTCCTGACCGACGTCCGCACCATCTCCGGGGTCTCCGGAATCTTCCGCGTCCCGCCCGTCCGTCAGCTCGTCCGCCGCCGACAACGCCCGGAGATCCCAGGCCAGTTCGTCGGTCGGGTCGTCCTGGGTGTCGGCGAGGTAGTGGGCCAGTGTGCAGCGGTGCAGCGGGTCGCCGTCCTCGCCCAGCTCCGCCCACAGGCCCAGCAGCCGCTCCCGGGCCTCCTCGCGGTCGCCGCCGTGGTGCAGCATGACGACCTGTCCGATCCGCGTCAGCACAGCGTCCGGCGCCGCCTGCTCCTGTCGCTCCGCCACCGCGTCCTCCGCACCTCGTCAGCCGCCTTGGCTGTCCCCATCGACGCTAGCCGCAGGCACTGACAATCCCCGTCAGGCGGCCCCGGACCGGCCCGGACGGGGTCAGCCCAGGTTCGGGATGCGCCAGTCGATCGGGGTGTGGCCCTGCTGCGCGACGGCCTCGTCGATCTGGGTGAACGGGTGGGAGCCGAAGAACTTCTTGGCCGAGAGCGGGGAGGGATGCGCGCCCTTGACCACCACGTGGCGCTTCTCGTCGATCAGGGGGAGCTTCTTCTGCGCGTAGTTGCCCCACAGGACGAAGACCGCCGGGTCGGGGCGCTCGGCGACCGCGCGGATCACCGCGTCCGTGAACTTCTCCCAGCCCTTGCCCTTGTGGGAGTTGGCCTCGCCGGAGCGGACGGTGAGCACCGCGTTGAGGAGGAGGACGCCCTGCTGGGCCCACGGCATCAGATAGCCGTTGTCCGGGATCGGGAGGCCGAGCTCCTCCTTCATCTCCTTGTAGATGTTCCGCAGGGAGGGCGGGGTCCGCACGCCGGGGCGGACCGAGAAGCACAGGCCGTGGCCCTGGCCCTCGCCGTGGTACGGGTCCTGGCCGAGGACCAGCACCTTCACCTGGTCGTACGGCGTCGCGTCCAGCGCGGCGAAGACCTCCTCGCGCGGCGGGTAGACCGGACCCTGCGCCCGCTCCTCCTCGACGAACTCGGTCAGCTCCTTGAAGTAGGGCTGCTGAAGCTCGTCGCCCAGGACCCCGCGCCAGGACTCGGGGAGCATGGAGATGTCGGTCACGTCAACTTCCTTACCGTGTGCGGCGACTGCGATGAGGAGCGACCGCGCGGTGCGGTCGCTGCCATGCCCAGAACCTACAGGCGGTCACTGACAAGGGGTGCCGAAAGCCGTGTCACCAGCTGGTCTTGCGGTACAGCTCCCACATCATCATGATCGTCGACGGGTCGAGGGACTGCTCCCCGCCGGAGACGTCCTCGCTCGCGGCTACGTACTGCCGGCCCTGCCACAGCGGCAGCAGCCGGGCGTCGTCCACCAGGACCTGCTGGGCGTCCTCGAACTCCTTGACCACGTCGGCCCGGTCGCTCTCCCTGCGGGACTCGGGCAGCAGTACGTCGGTGATCCTGGTCGACGGATAGGGCGTACCGAGCGCGTTCTGCTTCCCCACGAACGGCGCGATGAAGTTGTCGGCGTCGGGGAAGTCCGGGGACCAGCCGCGCCCGAACACCGGGTACTCGCCCTTCTGGTAGCCCGTCACGTACGTCTTCCAGGGGCGGCTCCTCAAGGTGATCGAGAAGAGCCCGGAGTCGTCCAACTGCCGCTTGATTTCCCTGAATTCGAGGGCGGTCTCGGAGCCGTAGCGGTCGGTCGTGTACCAGAGGGTGAGCGGGACGGGCTGGTGGATGCCCGCGTCGGTGAGGAGCTTGCGAGCCTTGGGGACGCTGGGGTCGCCGAAGTCGTCGAAGAAGGCGGTGGTGTGGCCGGTGAGGCCCTTCGGGACCATCGAGTAGAGCGGGTCCGCGGTGTCGCGGTAGATCTTGTGGGTGATCGCCCCGCGGTCGACGAGCTGGGCGACGGCCTTGCGGACGGCGACGTTCCCGGCCCACTTGTCCTTGGGGTTGAACACCAGGTAGTTGATGTCGGTGCCGGAGCCGTCGACCAGTTGCAGGCTCTTGGAGGCGCGGCCCTGGAGGGCGATGATGTCGTCGGCGGCGAGGCCCCGGTAGGTGACGTCGATCTGTTTGTCCCGCAGCGCCTTCACCATGGTGCCGGAGTCCTGGAAGTAGCGGATCGTCACCGCGCTGTTCTCGCGTTGGGCGAAGCCCTTGTAGCGGTCGTTCTTGACGAGTTGGGCCTGTTTCCCGTCGTCGTACGACTTCAGTGTGTACGGCCCGGAGCCGAAGACCTTGCCGTCCTTGCGCAGCGAGTGCGCGGGGTAGTCGTCGGGGTCGACGATCGACATGGCCGGGGTGGCGAGCACGAACGGGAAGGTGGCGTCGGGCTTGTTGAGGTGGAAGACGACCTCGCGGTCGCCGAGGACCTGGACGCGGTCGAGGCTGCCCAGCAGGCCGGCGGGGCCGCCCGCCACGTCGATCTGCCGGATCCGGTCGATGGAGTGCTTCACGGCCCGGGCGTCGAGGGTGTCGCCGTCGGCGAACTTCATGCCGGCGCGGAGCTCGCAGCGGTACGTCGTGTTCGAACTGTCCGTGAAATCGCAGCTCTTGGCCGCGTCCGGCTCGGGGGTCGTCGCGCCGGACGGGTAGGCGAGCAGCGTCTGGTAGATGTTGCGGAACAGCTCCCAGGAGCCGTCCCAGGAGGCGGCCGGGTCGAGTGTGCTGGGGGCGCTGGTGGTCCCGACGACGATGGGTCCCCGGTCATCGGAATTCCCGTCCGAGAACACTCCGCATCCGGCCGCCAGGGATATCGACGCGATCGCCGCGCCTGCCCGCAGGCCTCGGTTCCGGTTGAACACACGCACGCTCCTCGATCCGCCGTACCAAGGGTCGGCAGACCATACCGCAGCGCCCCGGCCGGAAATGCCGGTTCGGACGGGGCTGTTGAGCAGCGTGTTCATGACGACGTTGTCATTCGGCTGTGCGTGCTTTATGTCTCGACATGGGCGCCGGTTCCGTAAAGGGAACAGCAAAGAACCGGCGCCCGGGTGGTGCGGTCAGCCGACTCCGGCGTTGAGGAGGATGCCTCCGTCGACGACGAGGGTCTGGCCGGTGATCCAGTCGGACTGGTCCGAGGTGAGGAACGCGGCGGTGCCGCCGATGTCGGACGGCACGCCGAGGCGGGCCAGCGGGTAGGAGGCGGCGGCCTCCGCCTCGCGGCCCTCGTACAGGGCGGCGGCGAACTTGGTCTTCACGACCGCCGGGGCGATCGAGTTGACCCGCACGCCGGGCGCGAACTCGTGCGCCAGCTGGAGCGTCAGGTTGATCATCGCGGCCTTGCTGACGCCGTACGCGCCGATGAACGGCGAGGCGGAGACGCCGGCGAGGGAGGCGATGTTGACGATGGCGCCGCCGTTGTCCTTCTGCCAGGCGTGCCAGGTCTTCTGGGCGAAGCCGAGCGCCGAGATGACGTTGGTCTCGAAGACCTTGCGGGCGACGTTCAGGTCGAGGTCGGCGATCGGGCCGAACACCGGGTTCGTACCGGCGTTGTTGACCAGGAAGTCGACGCGGCCGAAGGCCTCCATCGTGCGCTCGACGACGACGGTCTGGTGGGCCTCGTCGTGGGCCTTGCCGGCGACGCCGATGACGCGCTCGGCGCCGAGGGCCTCGACGGCCTCCTTGAGGACGTCCTCGCTGCGGCCGGTGATGCAGACCCGGTCGCCGCGGGCGAGCAGCGCCTCGGCGACGCCGTAGCCGATGCCGCGGCTGGCGCCGGTGATGACGGCGACCTTGCCGGAGAGTTCGGGGAGTTCAGGCAGTTCAGTCATGGTTCCCGTGTTTCCCGTGTTCCCTAGTTGAGCGGTCCGCCGGCGACGTACAGCACCTGGCCGGAGACGAAACCGGCCGCCTCGTTCGTGAAGAAGGCGACGGCGTTGGCGATGTCGTCGGGCTCGCCGACGCGCTGCACCGGGATCTGGGTGGCTGCCGCGGCCTTGAAGTCGTCGAAGCCCATGCCGACGCGGGCGGCGGTGGCGGCGGTCATGTCGGTGGCGATGAAGCCGGGGGCGACGGCGTTGGCCGTGATGCCGAACTTGCCGAGCTCGATGGCGAGGGTCTTGGTGAAGCCCTGGAGACCGGCCTTGGCGGCGGAGTAGTTGGCCTGGCCGCGGTTGCCGAGGGCGGAGGACGAGGAGAGGTTGACGATCCGGCCGAAGCCCGCGTCGACCATGTGCTTCTGGACGGCCTTGGTCATCAGGAACGAGCCGCGCAGGTGGACGCCGAGGACGGTGTCCCAGTCGGCGACGCTCATCTTGAAGAGCAGGTTGTCGCGGAGCACGCCCGCGTTGTTGACGAGGATCGTCGGCGCGCCCAGCTCCGCGACGATCCGCGTGACCGCGGCCTCGACCTGCGCCTCGTCGGAGACGTCGGCGCCGACCGCGAGGGCCTTGCCGCCGGCCGCGGTGATCTTCTCCACGGTGTCCTTGCAGGCGGCCTCGTCGAGGTCGATCACGGCGACCGCACGGCCCTCGGCCGCGAGGCGTACGGCGGTGGCGGCGCCGATGCCCCGCGCCCCGCCGGTGACAATCGCGACCCGCTGCTCAGTGGTGGACATTGCTGGTTCTCCTCGCCCTTGAGAATCTCTCGCCCTTGCGGCCCGCCGGTGAGCGACCGCTTAGTACCTTCGGCCTACGTGACGCTAGAAGCCCTGGCACTCGGTGTCAACGTGCGCGCGGCCGGGTGTGATCCATTACCTCACCAGCAGGTCCAGCAGGCGCTCCGCCTCGGCCGCGGGATCGACGGTGAGACCGGTGTGCACGGGCCCCGGCTGCACCACGGTGGACCGGGGCGCGATCAGCCACCGGAACCGCCGCCCGGCATCGTCCTCCCCCGCCTGCCCGGCGGCCGCACCCCCCGCACACACCTTTTCCACGGCCCCCAGGGCAGCCCGGATTCCGGCCACGTCGGCGGCCGGGTCGAGAGCGAGCAGCCTCGCCTCGTCCAGATGGGTGCGGACGCCGACGTAGGACTGGGCGCGGCAGTAGACGAGCACCCCGGCGTTGACGCACTCGCCGCGCTCGACGCGCGGTACGACCCGGAGGAGGGCGTACTCGAAGACGTCCCGGGTGTTCGCCTCGCTCGGGCGGATGATGTGGCGCTCGGTCACTGGAGTCCCTTGATGCGCTCGTGGAGGAAGGGCACGCGCGCGAGGAGGGGTGCCGCGTACGCCTCACGGAGGAGGTCCGGGGTGTCGAAGCCGGGTTCGTCGGTCAGCCAGGCGTCGGGGATCTCGGCGGTGACCTCGGCGAGGAGTTCCTCGGTGACCTTCGGTGCCAGGTCCGCGGCCGCGGTCGCGACGTCCGGTGCGAAGCCGGCGAGGGCGTGGTCGGCGGCGTCGTAGGGGCGGGCCGCGGAGGCCTGGGCGCCGGGCCAGTTGTGGTGCCAGATCATGGTGGCGCCGTGGTCGATGAGCCACAGGTCGCCGTGCCACATCAGCAGGTTGGGGTTGCGCCAGGAGCGGTCGACGTTGTTGACCAGCGCGTCGAACCAGACGATCCGGCCGGCCTCCTCGGGGCTCACCGGGAAGGCCAGCGGGTCGAAGCCGAGCGCGCCGGACAGGAAGTCCATGCCGAGGTTGGTGCCGCCGCTGGACCTGAGCAGCTCCTGGACCTGCTGGTCGGGTTCGCCGAGGCCGAGCACCGGGTCGAGGTCGAGGGTCACCAGGCGCGGCACCCGGAAGCCCAGCCGCCGGGCCAGCTCCCCCACGACGACCTCGGCGACGAGTGTCTTGCGGCCCTGCCCCGCGCCACTGAACTTCATGACGTACGTCCCGAGGTCGTCACCCTCGACGAGTCCCGGCAGCGAGCCGCCCTCGCGCAGGGGGGTGATGAAGCGTGTCGCGACGACCTCTTCCAGCATGTTCCCGGGCCATCCGTCTCGTCTGCGGTCCCGGGGAGAGTCCGGGGAGTTTCGGCTGCCCATGGTAGCGGGGGGTGATCACGGGGCCACCGCGTCCTGACCGCAGGCCAGGGGAGCCGGTCATGGACTGGTACACGAGGTTCCGCAACTGGCGGCGCAGCGGCAAGACTTCGGCTGCCCGGGACTCTCCGACACCGGTGAGATTCACGGTGATGGGGAGGGTGAAGCCGTTGGGGTAACCCGCCTGAGCCAGCAGCTTCTGGCGATCGAATCCCGGTTGATTCCTCCCCGGAACGCAGAGCGTCGCGCGTGCTGCGGCGAGTCGGGGCCCGACGGTTTCCCTGAGTATCGCCCCGGGTTGCCGGTGCCTGTTCAGGCTTTATGCGCAGCTGACAGCAGAACGACAGGGACGTTTTACGTCTGCCTGATCTCGATCAGGCCAAGCTCTCGACACCGTCTGAACGACGGTCGCCCGCACCTCGTACCCCTTTGCAGACCCCACACATGCTTCCCATGGAAGGAACGTCAGCATGACCAGCGAATCGTTCGAACCCGTCACGGCGCCGTCCCGTCGCACCGCGTTGGCGGCGGTCGGCGCGGCGGGACTCGCCGTCGCGCTGACCGCGTGCTCGTCCAGCGACGACTCGTCGTCGGACACGTCGAGCTCCTCGGACACCTCGGGCTCCACCAGCACGGCCGGCGCGTCCACCGCCCAGGGCGACGCCGGTGGCACCGAACTCGCGAAGACCTCCGACATCCCCGAGGGCGGCGGCAAGATCTTCGCCAGCCAGGGCGTGGTGGTCACCCAGCCGACGGCGGGCACCTACAAGGCGTTCTCGTCGAAGTGCACCCACCAGGGCTGTGCGGTGAGCAGCATCAGCAGCGGGGCCATCGTCTGCCCGTGCCACGGCAGCGAGTTCTCCGTCACCGACGGCAGCGTCAAGAAGGGCCCGGCCACCCAGGGCCTGCCCGCCGAGCAGATCACCGTCTCCGGGGACTCGATCACTCTGGCGTGACGGTCAGCCACGACGTGCCCTGCGTGGTCGTTTGAGACAGCCCAGCACCTCGTCCGTGGTCGCGACCGTAGCGACCAATGCGAGGGTGTTGCGGATCATCGCGGGGGTGTAGTCAGCGGGCACCCCCGCGATGGCGTCCCTGGGGACGACGACGGTGTAGCCGCGGTTGACGGCGTCGAACACCGCGTTGGGTATGGCCACGTTGGCCGAGACGCCGGTGACGATCAGTGTGCGGCAGCCCAAGTTCCGTAACAGCGCGTCGACTTCGGTGCCCTGGATCGGCGACAGGCCGTGCAGCCGTCGTACGACGAAGTCCTCCTCGGCGACCTCGATCGGGGGCGCCACGCGCACCGCCGTGGTGCCCGACAGCTGTTGCACAGGCAGGCGTTCGGCGGCGCGGAACAGCCGGGCGTTGCGGTTCGCGCCGCGCCCGTCCGGGCGGCGCTCGGCAACGGCGTGGATCACCTGCACCCCGCTCTCGTGCGCGGCGGCGACCAGCCGGGCCACATTCGCGAGCGCGCCCGACTGGCGTGCGGCGAGGGCGAGTTCGGGCAGTGCGCTGTCCGGTCCGACCACCCCCTGTTGACATTCGACGGTCAGCAGGGCAGTACTCACCGTGTCGAGGATCTCACTGAGTTGTTCGTGCGACGGCATGGCTCTCCCTTGTCGTCGACGGCCGGGGCGGGCGACAGTAACTGGCATCGCGTGCGGAGGGAAGACGGCCGACGCTCCTCCGGCCCGACTTCTGACGCAGCATCAGAAGCGGCTGCCCGCCGCTCGTGCCGTAGCCGAAGGGGATCGCATGACCGCCACTCAGCGTCGAGGCCGGAAGATCATGATGACACCCGAGGAACTGGACGAGTTCCTCGCCACCGAGCACACCTGTCGCGTCGCGACCGTCTCCTCGGACGGGGCCCCGCACGTCAGCCCGCTCTGGTTCGCGTGGGACGGCACCTCGCTGTGGCTGTACTCGATCACGCGCAGCAAGCGCTGGGCTGACCTGCGCCGCGACCCGCGCGTCGCGGTGGTGATCGACGGCGGGGACGCCTACGACGAGTTGCGTGGCGTCGAGCTGTCCGGCACCGTCGAGTTCGTCGGCGAGGCCCCCCGCACGGGTGAGCCGCATCCCGAACTCGTCGCCGTGGAGAAGCTGTTCGCCCAGAAGAACTTCGGGCTGGACGCGATGCCGTACGACGGCAGGCACGCGTGGATACGGCTGACGCCGGAGACGCTCGCGTCCTGGGACTTCCGCAAGTTGGCGGCGCTGTAAGGCAGTTGACCAGTGTCTCTCAGGTGACGGTCGCCGCCGCCGCCCGCAGCGCCTCGACCGCCGCGCGGATGGACGGGCGGCGGTCGGCGTCGGCGCGCCAGACGACGTAGACATGTCGGCGGACCCGTTGCTTCAGGGGGACGGTGACGACTCCGGCGGGCATCGGGGCGCGGCCGAGCAGAGGGGCGATGCAGACGCCCAGCCCGGCGGCCACCAGGCCCAGTTGGGTGTGTGTTTCGGCGGCGCGGTGGCCGATGATCGGTTCGATGCCGCGGGAGCGCAGGGTGAACATCAGCCACTCGTGGCAGAACTCGCCCTCGGCCCAGGTGATCCACTCGTCGTCGGCGAACTCCCCTAGGTCCACCTCGTCGCGCCCGGCCAGCGGATGGCCGGACGGCATCGCCACGTCGGCGGGGTCGTCCAGGATCGGCGCCTTGACCAGGCCGTCCGGGAGCGGCATCGGCTTGTTGTACCAGTCCAGGACGACGGCGAGGTCGAGGTCGCCGCGCACGACGCCCGCGATGCCGCTCTCCGGCTCCTGTTCCGTGGAGCGGACGCGCAGGGCGGGGTGGCGGGCGCGCAGGTCGGCGAGCGCGGTGGGGAACAGGCCGCGGGCGGCGGTCGGGAACGCGGAGAGCCTCAACTCGCCGACCACCTGCCCGCGTTGGGCTTCCAGGTCGGCCTGGGCCAGCTCCACCTGGGAGAGGATGCGGCCCGCGTGCTCCGCGAGCAGTCGGCCGGCGTCGGTGAGCCGTACCCCCCGGCCGTTCTTGGCGAGGAGCTGCTGCCCCACCTCCCGCTCCAGCTTGGACATCTGCTGCGACACGGCGGAGGTCGTCACATGCAGCCCCTCGGCCGCGCCGCTGACCGAGCCGTGCCGGGCGAGGGCGTCCAGGGTGCGCAGGCGCTCCAGATTCAACATGTAAGCGATACTACGAGATAGCTGTCGCGAAATCTCGCTTGTGCTACGAGGTTGTAGCCAGGATCTTGGTACCCATGAGCGCAGTCAGCACCACCGCCGCCACCCGGAAGCAGGCCCGGGACACCACCACGCCCGTCCGCCGCCGCGCCCTCGACTGGCGGCTGCGCTTCGGGGCGCTCTCCCTCATCTGGGGCTTCAGCTTCCTCCTCATCAAGGTGGGCACACACGGTTACGCGCCCTTCCAAGTCACGTTCGGGCGGCTGCTGTTCGGGACGGCGGTGCTCGCGGCGGCGATGGCGGTGAAGCGGGAGCGGCTGCCGCGCGGCGCGCGTACGTGGGCGCATCTGGCGGTCGCCGCGTTCCTGCTCAACGCTCTGCCGTTCTCCCTCTTCGCCTATGCCGAGCTGACGATCCCGTCCACGCTGGCGGGCATCTGCAACGCGACCTCGCCGCTGTGGGGCATGGCCCTGTCCCTGGTCGCCCTCTCCGAGGACCGCCCGACCCGCGTCCGCGTCGCCGGCCTCGGCCTCGGCTTCCTGGGTGTCCTCACGGTCCTCGGCGCCTGGCAGGGCTTCAGCGGCCTCGACGCCACGGGCACGGCGATGGCCCTGCTGGCCTCGCTCAGCTACCCGATCGGCTGGATCTACGTCCGCCGCACACTCGCGGGCACCGGCACCTCGCATCTCTCACTGACGGGCGCCCAGTTGCTCCTGGCCACCCTCCAACTGGCCGTCATCACCCCGCTGTTCACGTCCGTACCGGCCCACTTCCCGCTCGTCCCCCTGCTGGCGATCGCCGCGCTGGGCGCCCTGGGCACGGGTCTCGCCGTCCTCCTCCAGTACGGCCTGGTCGCCGAAGTCGGCCCCACCACCGCCCAGATGGTCACGTACTTCATCCCGGTCATCGCCACGGCGGCGGGCGTCGCGATCCTGGGCGAGCCGCTGACCTGGTCGACTCCGGTCGGGGCGGTGATCGTGCTGGCGGGGGCGGCGCTCACGCAGGTGCGGCCGAGGGCGAAGCGGTAGCTGACGCGGCGCGGGCGAGGGGCCGTAGATGCCCTCGGCGCCAGACATGGCCGCGAACCGGCGCCGGCCCCCTGGCGGCGCGCTCAGGTGGAAGCGGGCGACGGCGACGCGCTCCCCCGGAAGCCGGCACCCGACGCCGCGGTCCAGCCAACGCCTGTACACCTCACCGCCCGACGCACCCGCGAACCGGCCTCAGACATAACCCCGAACCGGCGCCGGACCACTCGCGGAAGCGATCGCCTGCGCCAGCGGTCCAGCCTCGTCGGCCGTCAGCGTCGAGACGGTGACGCGGATGCCCGGGGGTGCGCCCAGGCGGAAGCGGGCGCCCGGGGCCACGGCCCAGCCGGCGTGGAGGAGGCGGGAGACCGCGCCGGTCTCGTCCGGTACCGGGATCCACACGTTGAGGCCGCTGGTGCCGTGGGCCACGACCCCGCGTTCGGCGAGCGCGGCGATCAGCGCGTCGCGGCGGGCGCCGTACGCGGCCGCCACCGCCGGCGGGTCCACCGCGCCGTCGGACCACAGCCGGGCCACGGCCCGCTGGGTGATGCGGCTGGCCCAGCCGGGGCCCAGCCGTTGGCGGCCGCGGACGCGGTCGAGGGTGACGGCGTCGCCGGTGAGCACGGCGAGCCGCAGGTCGGGGCCGTAGGCCTTGGCGACCGAGCGGACGAAGGCCCAGGTGCGGGTGGTGCCGGCCAGGGGGTGCAGGGGCTGGTCGACGATGCCGTGGCCGTGGTCGTCCTCGATCAGCAGGGTCTCCGGGTGACGGCGGAGCACGGAACGCAGCGCACGCGCGCGCGTGGCGCTCACCACGGCTCCGGTGGGGTTCTGCGCCCGGTCGGTGACGATCAGGGCCCGCGCGCCGGACTCCAGCGCGGCGCGCACGTCGTCGGGGAGCGGCCCCTCGTCGTCGACGCGGACGGGGGTCACGCGCAGCCCCAGCGCCGGTACGAGGTCGAGCAGGCTGCCCCACCCCGGGTCTTCCACGGCGACCGTGTCCCCAGGCTTCAGATGGGCGGCGAGGACGCGTTCGATGGCGTCCAGCGAGCCGGAGGCTACGGCCACGGGGCCGGCCGGCACTCCGTCCGCGTCCAGTTCCGCCCGGGCGATGCGGGCCAGCTCCGGTTCGACCGGGTCGTCGCCGTACATGACGGGTTCCCGGTCGGACTGTTCGGCGGCGAAGGTGAACGCCCGCACCAGCGAGGGCAGTTGGGCCGGATCCGGGTTGCCGTGGGAGACGTCTCGCACCCCTGCCGGCACGTCCACCCGAATGTGCTCACGCCCGGTCGTGGCCGGCTTGGGCCGCACCCGGCTGCCCCGGCGCCCGGCGGTCTCGATGACCCCGCGCTCCCGCAGCGTCCGGTACGCGGCCGCGACCGTGTTCGGGTTCACCCCCAGCTCGACCGCCAACTCCCGCATGGGCGGCAGCAGTTGCCCGGGCTCCAGCTCTCCCGAACCCACCGCGCGCTCGACGTCCGCCGCAATCTCTGCTGCACGTCGCCCCTCGATGCGATATCCTCCTAGCACAAAGAACACTATGCACTAGTGCAATACGAATGGCAACCCGACGCCAGCCACCACACCCCGGACACCGAATACCGAACACACCAATGGAGAGCACCATGCAGGGGACCACGTCCCAGCCGACGTCACCGCCCGCCGCCTACACGCCGACCGACCGGACCGTCCCCACGCGCTCCGCGGACCGGGCGTCGTACGACAAGGACCTCGTCCACGCGATACTCGACCAGGCCTATGTCTGCCACCTCGGCTTCGTGCGCGACGGCGTGCCGGTCGTGCTGCCGACGCTGTACGGGCGGGTCGGCGAGCGGCTGTACGTGCACGGGTCGACGGGCGCGCGCCCGCTGCGGATGACGGGGCAGGCCGACCCGGGGCTGCCGGTCTGCCTGACGGTCACGCACGTCGACGGCCTGGTGCTGGCCCGTTCCGCGTTCCACCACTCGATCAACTACCGCTCCGTGGTGGTGCACGGCATCGCCCACCAGGTGACGGACCCCGAGGAGAAGCGGACGGCCCTGGACGCGCTGGTCGACCACGTCGTGCCGGGCCGGTCGGCGGACTCGCGGCCCGCCAACAAGAAGGAACTCGCCGCCACCATGGTGATCCGCCTCGACCTCGACGAGGTCTCGGCCAAGCTCCGAACCGGCGGCGCGAACGACGACCCCGAGGACCTGGACCTCCCCCACTGGGCCGGAGTGGTCCCCCTCCAGCCCGCCTACGGAGCCCCGCTCCCGAACGACGACCTGGCCCCCGGCACCGAACTCCCCTCCTACCTGGCCGCGTTGTAATGCTCATCCATCCCTGGGACGCACCCCAGGACGACACCGAGTGGCAACACTGGCTCGCCGCCCACGACTTCGGCCAGCTGGCCGTCAACGGCCCGTCCGGCGAGCCCCCGTTCGTCCAGCCCCTCCACTTCGCCTACGACCCGGAACGCGGCGAGGCGATCACCCATCTCGCCCGCCCCAACCCGCTGTTGCGCGCACTGGCGGCAGATCCGCAAGTGATCCTGAGCGTCGTCGACGACTACGTCTACGTCCCCGGCCCCTGGCAGGCGGAACCGGACGGCCCGCCCGAGCACGGCGTGCCGACCAGCTTCTACGCGGCGGTCCAACTCCGGTGCACCGCCCACCTGGTGGACGCCCCCGCCGAGACGGCGACCCTGCTCAACCGTCAGGTCGGCCACTTCCAGCCCGAGGGCGGCTCCTCTCCGGTCGCCGCGGGCGAGGCGCCGTACGGACGGCTGCTGTCCGGTATCCGGGTGGTACGGCTCGAAGTGACCGGCGTACGCGCGAAGTTCAAGTACGCGAACCATCGCGCGACCGAGGTCCAGGACCGTATCGCGGCGGGACTCGTGGAGCGCGGTGGCCCTCGGGACGCTGTGGCCCGGGAGCATCTGCTACGGCGGCGGCGCGAGGGCTGAGGAACCGAACTCCCGTCACACCAAGGCTTGTTCGTCGGTGGTCGCCCCGCACGCCTCCGTCACCGCGAGGCCCGCGACCGAGGCGAGCATCAGCAGGGTGCCGGCCAGGGTCGCGGGAGTCAGTGGTTCGCCGAGCAGGACGACGGCGAGGACGGCCGCGCTCACCGGTTCGAGGAGCATGATCACGGAGACCGTGGCGGACCGTACGACGGCCGCGGCCGCGAAGTAGAGCGCGTAGGCGAGGGCTGTCGGGACCGTCGCGATGTAACCGAGGAGCCACAGGACCCGGCCCGGCTGCGCGGTGTGCGGTACCAGCCCCTCGGCCAGGGCGAACGGCAGCAGGCACAGGCTGGTGACCGCGAACGTCCAAACTGCCGTGGCGGACGCGTCGGTTGCGCCGTCGCGCCCCCAGCGTCGGGTCATCAGGGTCATGACCGAACCGCCGGCCGCCGAGACGAGCGCGAGCAGCACGCCCGAGGGACGTACGGTCGCGGCCGGGCCCAGCGACAGGACGGCGAGCCCGGTGAGCGCCCCGCCCACGGCGACGGTACCGCCGGCGCCGAGCCGCTCGCCCAGTGTCAGCCGGGCGCCCAGCGCGACGAACACGGGTCCGGCGCCGAGTGCGACGACGGTCGCCACGGCGAGGCCGGTGGCCTCGACGGCCGCGAAGTAGGCCGTCTGGAACACGGCCAGCCCGAGGCCGGTCGTCACCGTCCGCAGGACCTTGCGGCGGAGTGGTTCGGACACGGCGGCGGGGCGGACCCGCGGCCGTCGCAAGCGGTGGACGGCGAGCAGCAGGACGAAACCGGCCGCGCAGCGCCAGAAGGAAAGCGCGAAGGGGCCGAGGTCACTGGTCCGGTAGACCAGGGAGGCGGCCGCGCCCGCGGTGCCCCAGGCGACTCCGGCGACGGTCAGGTAGAGCAGGCCTCGCCCGACGGGCAGGCCGAGAGCGGTGTTCGACACGAGAAGTCTCCGCAGAGGTGCAGAAGTGCGACGAGGGACCCCTGTGGGCGGGGTCCGTGGGCTTCTTCTGCGGGCAGCACCGTTCCGCCCGGCGATGCCTTGTGCCGTGCCGGGCGTGGATTCCGGGAGCCCGCCTCAGACGGCGGGCGGCGGAAGGACGAGTGCGTTCGCGTGCATGGCGGCCAGACTAGGGGCCGGAGGGTGAGAGACGCAGGTCATATTCGCCGATGTCACAGGGGGCCGGGCTGTCTCGTCTCGGGGGTATAGCCACGGACGACCACAGCCCACGGAGGGCACACCATGGACGCACGACTGAACTACCTCTCCAGCCCGATCGCCGGCAAGGCCGCCAAGCAGTTCATGGCGGTGGGCAGGACGCTCAAGGGGTCGACGCTGCCGGCCCTGACGCAGGAGCTGGTGGCGCTGCGCGTGAGCCAGATCAACGGCTGCGCCGTCTGCATCGACATGCACACCAAGGAGGCCGGCACGGCGGGCGAGACCTCGGTGCGGCTGAACCTGGTCGCGGCCTGGCGGGAGGCCACGGTCTTCACCGAGGCGGAGCGGGCCGCGCTGGAGCTGGCCGAGGAGGGGACCCGGATCGCGGACGCGGCCGGCGGGG
Source organism: Streptomyces sp. P5F9 (assembly GCF_057961495.1). Taxonomy (NCBI): domain Bacteria; kingdom Bacillati; phylum Actinomycetota; class Actinomycetes; order Kitasatosporales; family Streptomycetaceae; genus Streptomyces; species Streptomyces sp. P5F9. The sequence continues at coordinate 14,810 of NZ_JBXVPZ010000094.1, forward strand.
TGAGCGACGAGGTGTGGGCGCGCGCCGCGAAGCACTACGACGACGAGCAGCTCACCACGCTGGTCATCCTGGTCTCCTTCATGAACTCGGTGAACCGGCTGAACATCATCACCCGGCAGCCGTGCGCGGGCGACTACGAGCCCGGCCTGTTCGGCTGAGCGGGACGGCTGCCCGGAGCGGACACCAACAGGCCATCAGGAGAAGGGGATTCGGCGTGAGCAAGGTCGAGGAGTTCGAGGAGCTGCGGCCGCTGCTGTTCTCGATCGCCTATCGGATTCTGGGCAGTGTGGGCGAGGCCGAGGACGCGGTGCAGGAGACCTGGCTGCGGTTCGACGGCACGGCCACCCGGCCCACGTCGACCAAGGCCTTCCTGTCGGCCACGGTGACGCGGATCGCGATCGACGTGCTGCGTTCCGCTCGGGTACGGCGGGAGGAGTACGTCGGCCCCTGGTTCCCCGAGCCGCTGCTGAGCGACCCGTACCAGGATCCCGCGCGGTCGGTGGAGCTGGCCGACTCGGTGTCGATGGCGGCCCTTCTGCTGCTGGAGCAACTCAGCCCGCTGGAGCGGGCGGTGTTCGTGCTGCGGGAGGTGTTCGCCTTCGGCTTCGACGAGATCGCCACGACCGTGGGGCGTTCGGAGTCGGCGTGCCGGCAGTTGCTGGTACGGGCGCGGCGGCACATGGCCGACCGGCGCCCTCGGTTCGCCGCGGACCGGCAGGAGCGGGAGGAGCTGGCGGCCCGGTTCTTCGACGCGTTGAGGGACGGCGACGTGGGCGGACTGCGTGAACTGCTCGCCGCCGACGTGCAGTTCGTCGGTGACGGCGGAGGGAAGGCCCCCCAACTGGCCAAGGCCGTCGCCGGGGCGGAGAACGTGGCCCGGGTGCTGGGCACGGTCTTCCCCTGGCTGATCCGCATCGACGTGTCGTGCGAGCCGCACGAGGTCAACGGCCAGCCCGGCGCGCTCTTCCGCGACCGCGACGGGAAGGTGCTCCACACCCTGGCCCTCGACGTGCTCGACGGCCGGATCCAGACCATCCGCGCGGTGATCAACCCCGACAAGCTCGGCCACATCGGCCCGGTCGCCGACGCCTGGGCGGTCGACCGCGAACTGAGGCAGGCACGCCGCCGGCCGAGTTGACCCGGGGGGACGGCGGGCCCGCGGGCGGTCTGGTGTGAGGGGCGCTGGAAGCTGGGGGTAAATCTAACCACTGTCTATGCCGGTCACCGGTTAGAAAAGACCCCAGCTTGTGGAGGGCGGGACGGCGGGCGGCGGGATGGCAGGCAGCGGGCCGGCAGGACGGCCTGTCGTACGACGCTCAGGCGGTCGTCTCCCGGGCGGCCGGCTCGCGTTCCGGGCCGCCGCCGGCCACCGGTTCGCCGGAGCTCTTCGTGGGCGCGGAGGACTGTGCGATGAAGGCGCCCAGCAGGACGACCGCTCCCCCGGCGATCTGCGGCGCGGAGAGGTGTTCGCCGAGCAGGATCCAGGCCAGGACGGTCGCGATGACCGCTTCCAGGCAGGCCACGACGCCCGCGACCTGCGGGGAGAGGCGGCGGACGGAGACGACTCCGGTGACGTACGCCAGGACCGTGGCGATCAGGACGATCCAGGCGAGCAGGAGGGTCGCCGGGACCGCGGTGCCGTTCATGTGGGCGTCGCCCGCGAGGACCGACCAGTCCATGGTCCAGGGGCGGGCCACGGCGGTCAGGACGAGGGCGCCGACGAGCAGGCCGTAGGCGATCACGCCGAGCGGGTCGGGGGCCTCGTCGCCGGCGTCGCCGCCCTGGTCGGACAGGACGAAGTAGCCGACCTGGCAGCAGGCGGCGGCGAGCGCGAGCAGCAGTCCTACGGCGTCGAAGCTCAGGCCCGCCCACACCTCGACGACACAGGCGAGCCCGCCGGCCGCGAGGACGACGCCGAGCGCGGCGGCACGGGTGACCGGCCGCCGCTGCACGAACCGCACCCAGCCGAGCACGAGGGCGGGTGCGAGGTACTCCACGAGCAGGGCGACCCCGACGGGTATGCGGGAGATCGCGGCGAAGTAGCAGGCCTGGACACCGGCCACGGCGAGCAGCCCGAACCCGAGGAGCAGCGCGGGACGGCTCCGTACGAGCGCGCGGTGCCGTACGGCGAGGGGCAGCATCACGAGGGCCGCGCCGGCCACGCGCAGCCACACCACGTGGAGCGGGTCGAGCCCCGCCTCGATCAACGGCTTCGCCGCGACCCCGGATCCCCCGAAGGCCAACGCGGACCCGAGCGCCAGGCCCAGCCCGACGCCCTTGCCACCGCCGCCTCCGGCCGCACTGCTCTCAGACGTATGCACGGGCACATGATGACAGGGGACGACATGAGCGTCACCCCTGTTGACACCTGTCTCACGGCCTGGACTTTCAGCGCGTCGCCCGGGCCCGGCCCCCGACCCGCACCACCGGCCCGTTCAGCAGCCCGTCTCGGCGCCCCTGACGTACTCCCCCGAGCGGCCCTCGATCCAGATCAGCACCTCGGGGGACTCGATGCCCGCACGGTGGAGGACCTCGACGGCGCGGGACTCCGGGTCCGCGACGATCGCGGCGAGGAGGTCGATGCCACAGGCCAGGTCGCCATTGCGGAGTTCGGCGCGCTCACAGGCGTACTCCAGGGCACCGGCGGCGAGGGGCGACCAGCCTTCCGCCGCGGGGATCACGGGGATCGCGCCGGAGTCCTCGACCGCGCCCTGCCAGCGGAGGCCGTAGCCGATGCTGCGCTGGACGAGGTAGCCGAGGAGCCGGGCGATCTGCGGGCCGTCGCCGAAGACGGCGCGCGCCTGGGGGTCCGATTCCAGGAGGCTGTGCAGCAGGTGGGCCGTGTCGATCTGGCGGTCCCCGTCCCGCAGGGCCCGGCGGCGCGCACCGGCGACCACCGCTGCCAGCTCTGCGCTGAGCCTGGCATCGTTGTCCGCGCGGTGGATTCCTTGCTCGCGGGCCGACTGCCTGGGGATCCGGGGTTGCACACTCTTACCCCATCAGTCCCCCGCATTGAGGGCATCCCCGGAGGGTTGCATTTCGGCGTCCCACACAAAGTGGACCCGGGCCGGCGGAATCTCCTCCTTACGGATGAGATCACGGGCCGCAACCCCGAGGGGCGCGCGCCTCCCCGCCGCGCGCCCCGTGCGCAACCGCGCCGCACCCGGCGTACGTCTTTCGCGAACGTGGAGAGCAGGTGCTGGCTGGTGGCGCTGCCGGCGGTCGACGGCAGGCAGTACGTGTACCGGGTGTACGCCCCGGAGGACGCACTGCTCGCCGACCTGTTCTGGGACGCGTGGCACTGCCACGACGAAAGCACCCACCCGCGCGCGTGGGACCTGTTCGACGCGGCGGTGATACGACAGGTGAGCTGAACCCGGTAAGTCGGGGCGGGCACACAATTTCTGACGGTTCATCAGTATTGAATGTTGCGCGCCCTGCGGCTACGTTCCGCGACACGGTAGCCCGATACGAAGAGGTGGTCGCATGGCCGAAATCAGCGCGGAATCACGCATCGAGGCCCCGGCCGAGAAGGTGTGGACTCAACTCACGGACTGGTCCGCGTACGGCGAGTGGAACGCGACCCACACCAACTTCCCCAAGGGCGGCCCGGACGTGCTCGCGGTGGGCGGGACCTTCCAGGAGAACATGAAGCTGATGGGCTTCCCGGCCGAGGTCGAGTGGACCATCGAGGAGGTCGAACCGGCCCGGATGTTCGCCATCCGCGGCAAGGGCCCGATGGCCGTGAACGTCGCCACGCGCTACACGCTCACGCCCGACGGCGACGCCACGACGGTCCGGATCGACGGTGAGTTCACGGGTGCGGCGGTGTCGTTGATGGCGGGCAAACTGAAGGACTCGGGTACGGCTGCCCTGAACGAGTCGCTGCGCAAACTGGCCGGGCTGGTGGCCTGAGGAACGCGCCGGGGCACCGCAGGAACGGGAACGCGCACAGGGAAGGCGCCCCACGGAAGTTCCGTGGGGCGCCTTGGCCTGCCACCTCTTCCGACCCCGAGGACATCAGTCCTCGTCGGCCAGAATCAGGTACAGCTTCTTGCGGGCGTCGTTGATGACGGTCAGCGCCTTCTCGCGCTGCTCCTTGCTGCCGGTCTTCCAGACCTGGCCGAAGGCCTCCATCAGACCGAAGCCGGCCTGGCGGATCTCACTGAGGGCCTCCCAGTCGACCCCGCGGGAAGCCTCTTCCCAGGGGGCGTCCGGGCCCTCTTCGGCCGCGGTACGGCCGGCCTCGGTGAGGGCGAACAGCTTCTTGCCGCCCTCCGACTCACTGGCGATCAGGCCCTCGTCCTCCAGCAGCTGCAGGGTGGGGTAGACCGAGCCGGGGCTCGGCTTCCACGCGCCGCCGCTGCGCTCGGCGATCTCCTGGATCATCTCGTAGCCGTGCATCGGCCGGTCCTTGAGGAGGGCCAGGATCGACGCGCGTACGTCGCCGCGCCGCGCCCTGCCGCCCCTCGGGCCGCCGCGCCCTCGTCCGCCCCAGGGGCCGGGACCGAAGCCCGGTCCGAAGCCGGGGCCTCCGGGACCACCAGGTCCACCGGGCCCGAAGGGACCGAAAGCCCCACGCCGCCCGTCAGGGCCACCCCGGCCGCGCCGGGAGGGGCCATCCTGTCCATGTCCACGCTCGTATCCGTGGGTACGCATCGCAATCACTCCATTCCATCGTTGATCTGTCGCGATGCGTCAACGATATATCGGAACTGTTCGGATGACAACCCCCTTCCGACAGGCCGGCCCGGCGCCCCCGTCCGACCCCGCGCGATGCTGGCCGCGTTCGCCGAGACCGTGCGGGCGGCCGGCCTCGGGCCGGTGGCGGATCTGGGGTGCGGGCCGGGCAAGATCACGGCGTATCTGGCGGGCCTGGGGGTGCCTGTCTTCGGCGTCGACCTCTCCCCGAGGTGATCGAACTGGCCCGCAGCGCCCACCCGGACCTGACCTTCACCGTGGGCTCGATGACAGCACCGCCGATCGGGGACGACGAGCTCGGCGGCATCCTCGCCCACTACTCCACCCACCACACACCACCGGACCAACTGCCCGTCGTCTTCGGCGAGTTCCACCGCACACTGGCCCCCGGCGGCCACCTGATGCTGGCCGGACACGTGGGCGACGACCAACTCCTGCGCCCGACACAGGCGTACGGCGGCCACCCCGTGTCCTACGAGTCCCATCTGCTCCCGCCGGACCGGATCGCCGGGCTGCTCGCACAGGCCGGACTCACCCTCACCGCGCGCCTGGTCCTGGAACCGGCCGAGGGGGCGAAACGGACCCACGCCGCCTTCCTGGCCCGGAAACCGGAACGCCCGTCGCCGTCATAGCGGCACCGAATAGGTCCAGTCCCACCGAATTGGCCTTGGCCCGCGGCTCCACGCGGCGCCTAGCGTCAAGCCATGCGGATTCGAATCGTCGACGCCTTCACCGACCGTCCCTTCGCCGGCAACCCGGCCGGGGTGCTGCTCCTCGACGCCTTCCCTGCTGACGACCGGCTTCAGAAGGTCGCGTCGGAGGTGAATCACGCGGAGACGGCGTTCGCGCACCGGCTGCCCGAAGGCGGGGACGCCGACTGGGCGTTGCGCTGGTTCACGCCGGCGACCGAGGTCACGATGTGCGGGCACGCGACCCTCGCCACGGCCCATGTGCTGCACACCACCGGCACCCACGAAGGGACCGTGCGGTTCGCCACCCGGAGCGGGGTGCTCGTCGCCACGCCGGCCGGGGACGGGTCGATCACCCTCGACTTCCCTACCGCACCGCTCACCCCCGTCGAGATCCCGGACGGTGTCGCCGAGGCCCTGGGCGCCGAGCCGATGACCGCGTTCGACACCGGCCCGAACGTCGGCGACCTCGTCGTCGAACTCGCCGACGAGAAGACCGTCGTAGGACTCGCCCCGGACCTCAAGGCCCTCGGCGCCCACTCGGAGCGCGGCATCATCACCACCGCCCGGGCCGAAGACCCCACCCGGGGCTACGACTTCGTCTCCCGCTGCTTCTTCCCCAATGTCGGGATCGACGAGGACCCGGTCACCGGAAGTGCGCACACGGCGCTGGCTCCCTACTGGTCCGAGCGCCTCGGAAGCTCTGTCCTCACCGGGTTGCAGGCCTCGGCCCGCTCCGGGGTCGTCCGTACCGAACTCCGGGGCGAGCGGACCCTGTTGACCGGACGCGCGGTCACGGTCATCGACGGCGAGCTGCTCGCCTGAGCCTCAAGCCTCAAACCTCAAGTGGCCTGCCCCGCACGGGACTTACGCCGTCGGCAGCCAGCCGACCTTGCCCGCCAGCAGCGCGTAGCCGACGAACGCCCCGATGTCGAGCAGGGAATGCGCCACCACCAGGGGACCCACGCGACCCCAACGCCGGTACAGGTACACGAACACCACGCCCATCACCATGTTGCCGACGAAGCCGCCGATGCCCTGGTAGAGGTGGTAGCTACCGCGCAGTACGGAACTGGCCACCAGCGCGGTACCCGGCGTCCAGCCCAACTGGCCGAGGCGGCGCAGGAGATAGCCCACCACGATCACTTCTTCGAGGATCGCGTTCTGCATCGCGGAGAGGATCAGGACCGGGTACTTCCACCAGACGTCCGGCAGCGCCTCCGGCACCACCGTGAGGTTGAAGCCGAGGCCGCGGGCGGCCAGGTAGAAGGCGATCCCGGTGCTGCCGATGACCGCCGCGATCCCCGCCCCGCGCCCCAGGTCGGGCCAGGGCCGGGTGCGGTCGAAGCCGATCGTGCGCAGGCTCTCGCCCTCCCGCAGGAGGAAGTGCGCGACGAGTGCGACGGGGACGAGTGCCGAGGCGATCCCGAACAGCTGCCAGGCGAGATCCAGCCACGGACGGCCCGGCGCGGCCGAGGCGTTGAGGGTGGCCGCCTGGTCCTTGAGGCCTCCCGGTTTCGTGACCGATCCGACAAAACTGATCAGGGCTGACACACCGCTCGCACCGAGCGAAAGCCCCAGAACGAGCAGTGCCTCGGACCGGAGAATCCGCCGTGTGGGCCGTTCCAGCGGAAAAGATTCGGCCACCTGCCCTGCCTCCACCTGCACACCTGCCTTCAGTTCGGAAATCCCGCCTCATGCCCATCTTCGCCCCGCTAGGGTCTCGAAAGAACTTACGAAGATCGTGCGTGACAGGCCGTTGGGGGGACGGACGCGGTTCGGGGCGTACCTCCCCCATGTCTGCCATACGGCCGCATACCGGCACGTGGTTCAACAGGGAGGGGCATCACCGTCATGGGACGTCACAGCTTGCCCGATCAGTACGGGGCCGGCGGCAGCGACCCCCGTCCTCGTGCACGCCGCCGTACGGTGGCCATCGCCACGGTGCTCGTGCTGACCGTCGCCGGCGGTACCGCCGTGGCGGTGCAGAGCGGGTTGCTCTCCTTCGGTTCCTCCTGCCGGAAGGACGCGGTACGGCTGAGAATCGCCGCCTCCCCCGACATGACTCCCGCCCTGCGTACGGCGGCCGGACAGGCGCGCGACGAGGGCATCACGTCCGACGGGCAGTGTCTGAACATCTCGGTGACCGCCCAGGAGTCGTACAAGTTCGCGGACACGCTCAAGGCGGGCAGGCACCCGGACGCGCAGGTGTGGGTGCCCGACTCGGAGCTGTGGGTGAACGAGGTCTCGTCGGCCGCCGACAGCGACGCCACGGAGGTCACTCCCGCAGGCAACGTGGCCTCCACACCGGTCGGGGTGGCGATGGTCCCGGCCGCCGCGAAGTCGCTCGGGTGGCCGAAGAAGACGTACAGCTGGCTGGACCTGGCCGGTGCCACCCTCACGGACGACTCGCTGCGGCTCGGCGCGGCCGACCCGGCGCGCAGCGCGACGGGGCTGCTGGCGCTCACGCAGCTGAGCACCGCCGCCGCGAAAGTCAAGGGCGGGGCCACCCAGGCGGCGGCGATGATGAAGACGCTGTCGCAGCGGACCTCGGACACCGACAGCCAGGTCCTGGACACCCTGCCGCGCGACTCGTCCGGCACCGAGCAGGGCAATCCGAAGCGCAACCAGGCGCTGGTCCTCAGCGAGCAGTCGGCGTTCGCGTACAACGCGTCGGCCGGCGGCGACGGGAGTCTCGACCTGTTCTATCCGAAGGACGGCTCGCCGCGGCTCGACTACCCGTACAACCTGGTCGACCAGGAGCGGCTGACCACGGACCAGAGCCGGGCCGCGATCCGGTTCATGACGTATCTGAGCCAGCCCGCGCAGCAGAAGCTGATGGAGAAGTACGGCTTCCGCACGGATGACGACGCCGCGCCGAAGGCGGTGGTCGCCAAGGCGGGTGGCGCCAGTCCGCAGCCGTACGCCGTGGCGGCGGCCGAGCCCGCCTCCGACGCGGCGCTCCAAGAGGCCCTGGGTACGTGGACGATCACGGTGCAGAGCGCGCGGATCACCACGGTCGTCGACGCGTCCGGCTCGATGGCGGAGACGGTGCCGGGCACCGGGCAGTCGCGCATGGACGTCACGAAGGCCTCTCTGTTGCAGGCGCTGGCCACGTTCACGCCCGAGGACGAGATCGGGCTGTGGGAGTTCTCGACGAAGCTCGACGGCGACAAGGACTACCGCGTCCTGGTGCCGACCGAGCGGCTCGGCGACCGCACGGGCGACGGCACCCAACGGGACGCCCTGTCAGCGGCGTTCGGCTCGCTGAAGCCGGTGCCGAACGGGGCGACCGGGCTCTACGACACCACGCTCGCCGCGTACAAGGCGGCCACGTCCTCTTATGCGAAGGGGAAGTTCAACGCGCTGGTCATCCTGACCGACGGGGTCAACCAGGACCCGGGCAGCATCTCCCGCTCCACGCTCATCAACCAGTTGCGGCAACTCGCCAGCCCTGAGCGGCCGGTGCCGCTCATCATGATCGGGGTGGGTCCGGAGGCCGACAAGGAGGAGGCCCGGCAGATCGCCGAGGCCACCGGCGGCTCGGGCCACGAGGTGACCGACCCGGCCCAGATCCAGTCGGTGATCCTCCAGGCCATCGTGGCGGCGGGCGCGTCGGGCGCATCGGCCAACGCGGGCTGAAACAACCGCAGTTCACCCCAGCGGCACCGGCTCGGGCAGCCCCACCGGCCACATGTGGACCGGCTCCCCGAGGTGCATCAACTCGCTGTAGCGGCGGGTGGTCGCGGCCAGCGCGGCTTCCCTGCCGAGGCCCTGTTCCCGTGCGCGGTGGAAGGTGGCGGACTGCCAGGTCGCACCGTTGGCACGGCGGCGGCAGCGCTCGTCGATCACGCCCAAGTACAGGTCCCGGTCGGCCGGTTCGACCCCCCACGCGTCCAGGCCGGCCTCCGCGAGCGGCAGCAGTTCGTCGCGTACGAGGGCCACCGCGTCGATCTCGGTGGTGCCGCCGAGCCGTCCGCGCCGGGGCCAGAGCAGGCGGGCGTCGATGCCGTGGCGGCACGCGGTGTCGAAGTTGGCGGCGGCCGCCTCGAAGGGCAGCCGGGTCCACACCGGCCGCGACTCCTCGGCGAGGGCGCGGACGACGCCGTAGTAGAAGGCGGTGTTGGCGATGACGTCGGTGACGGTGGGGCCCGCGGGCAGGACGCGGTTCTCGACGCGCAGGTGCGGGACGCCGTCGGCGATGCCGTAGACCGGGCGGTTCCAGCGGTACACCGTGCCGTTGTGCAGGACGAGTTCGGCGAGGGTGGGGATGCCGCCCGCGTCGAGGACGTCGAGGGGCTCCTCGTCGTCGTGGATCGGGAGCAGGGCCGGGAAGTAGCGCAGGTTCTCCTCGAAGAGGTCGTACGCCGACGTGACCCAGCGCTCGCCGAACCAGGTGCGGGGGCGGACGCCCTGGGCCTGGAGTTCGGGCGGGCGGGTGTCGGTGGCCTGCTGGAAGAGCGGGGGCCGGGACTCGTGCCACAGCTCGCGGCCGAACAGGAAGGGCGAGTTGGCGCCCACGGCGACCTGTACGGCAGCGACGGCCTGGGCCGCGTTCCACACGTCGGCGAAGCGGTCCGGAGTGACCTGGAGGTGCAACTGCACGGAGGTGCAGGCGGCTTCGGGCGCGATGGAGCCCGAGGTGCAGGTGAGGTGCTCGACGCCGTCGATGTCGAGGACGAAGTCCTCGCCCCGAGCGGCCACGATCTGGTCGTTGAGCAGGGTGTAGCGGTCGACCGCGGAGAGGTTCGAGGAGACCAGGTCGTCCCGGTCCAGCGTGGGCAGAATGCCGATCATCACTATTCCGGCGTCGACCTCGCCCGCTTTCCGGTGGGCATATGCCAGGGACGTTCGGATCTCCTCGGCGAGCCGGTCGAATACCCGGCCCTCCAATCGGTGTGGGGCAATGTTGACTTCCAGATTGAACATGGCGAGTTCTGTTTGGAAATCTCGGCTCGCGATGCGTTCCAGCACCTCGCCATTCAGCATTCTCGGCATGCCGTCGGAGCCGACGAGGTTCAGTTCGATCTCCAGCCCCATGAGGTTCTTCGGGCGGTCGAACCGCTTCTCGGCCAGCAGCCGCTCCAGTCCCGTCAGGCAGCGCCGCAGCTTGGCGCGGTAGCGCTGACGGTCGGCGAGCTCGAACGATCCTCCCGCCACGACCTTCTCCCCCACGACGCGTCACCTCCTCGTCCCACTCGTCCCCGGGTCAGGAAGGATGATGCCCAGACCTGGCGATCGATAACGTCCCCGGACCGGCCCGGCGCCCGCTACTCTGGTCGAACGTGACCCGCGGCACATTCACGAGGCATGCGGCAGCGAGCAGTTCCCGCGCAATGAGAACCTCGTGAAAAACGCCGACGAGAATTGGCCGACCCCATCGGTGGCATATCCCGAGGTCATCGCCGTAGGGACCCTTCGGAACCGGGATGATTCCCGTGAATCGCTGGCCCAATAGGTCCTTGTTGTTCATACGGGAAACGGTTAGACGAAACATCGTCCGAACCCGTGTCGTATAAACTCCGCGAACAAGGCAGAAGGTTGGCGCCCACGGTCATGGTCCTGCCGTCCAGGTGACGTGCGGCAGGCCGTACGCATGTTCACAGCACCCGGCCCCGGCCTCCCTGACCCCGAGAGCTGACAGCGCCGTCCGCCCCC
>NZ_JBXVPZ010000095.1:0-25785 GCF_057961495.1 Streptomyces sp. P5F9
GAACTACGCCTCCGCCGGCCGATGATCGCCGGCCGCCCCGTCGATCAACTCCCGCACGATGTCCATGTGCCCCGCGTGTCTCGCCGTCTCCTCGATCAGGTCGACCAGGACCCAGCGCAGGGACACGGAATGCTTGCGCCAGGGCGGCCGGCCGACCGCGTCCAGCGGCAGCTCCGCGATCGTGCGGTCGGCGGCGGCGCGGGCACGGCCGTAGAAGGCGACGATCTGTTCGGTCGTCTCGTCCGGGCCCGCGGCCATGTCCTCGCCCTTGTACGCGTCGAACCACAGCGGCTCCACCTCGCGGCCGTAACTCTCCACGAAGTAGCCGTACTCCACCGACGCCAGATGCTTCACCAGCCCGAGCAGGCTCGTGCCCGAGGGCGTCATCGGGCGTCTGGCCTGCTCCTCGTCCAGCCCGTCCAGCTTCCACAGCACCGCGTCCCGGACCCGGTCCAGGCTCGCGCGCAGCGTCGCCTTCTCGTCGCCGTGGTACGGCAGTCCCGTATCCCCGTTGTCCGTACCCGTGTCTCCGTCGTCGGCCATGCTTCGAAAATTAGCAGCGCCCACTGACAACGCCCTGCGACCATCGCCCCATGGACAACAGCGGGAGCAGCACGAGCAGTACGGGCAGCTTCGAGGACCTCGTCGCGGAAGGCCTCGCCGTCCCCACCGAGGGCTGGGACTTCTCCTGGTTCGAGGGCCGGGCCACCGAGGCGCGTCCCTCGTGGGGGTACGCGCGTTCCGCCGGTGACCGGCTCTCCCGCGCGACCACCGCCCTGGACGTCCAGACCGGGGGCGGGGAGGTCTTCGACTTCGCGCTGAGCCGGGCCGCCGCGCAGCCCCCGATGCTCGTCGCCGCCACCGAGGGCTGGCCGCCGAACGTCGCCAAGGCCACCGAACTGCTCCGCTCGCGCGGTGTCGTGGTGGTCGCCGCGGCCGAGGACGCCCCACTGCCCTTCGCCGACGGCGCCTTCGACCTCGTCCTGAGCCGCCACCCGGTCCGCGCCCACTGGCCGGAGATCGCCCGCGTCCTGCGCCCCGGCGGCACGTACTTCGCCCAGCACGTCGGCCCCCGCAGCGCCTTCGAACTCGTCGAGCACTTCCTCGGCCCCCAGCCGGAGTCCGTGAGCGGCGCCCGCGACCCCGAACGCGAACGGGCCGGCGCCGAGGCGGCGGGGCTGGAGATCGTCGAACTGCGCGCCGAGCGGCTGCGCATGGAGTTCTACGACATCGCGGCCGTCGTCCACTTCCTCCGCAAGGTGATCTGGATGGTCCCCGACTTCACGGTCGAGGCCTACGAGCCCCAACTCCGCGCCCTGCACGAGCGGATCGAGGCCGAGGGCCCCTTCGTGGCGCACAGCACCCGCCACCTCTTCGACATCCGCAAGCCGCACGCGTGACCGCCCGGTCTCCCGGCGCCGCGCGCCATTTGGCGAAATCCCGCGCGCCCGTGCGGCCGTAGTCCCGCGGTAGCCGTGAGCCGTCCCGCGATTGTCGTCGTACGAGCGTCCGGGCCGCCCCGCCTCTCCTCGGCGCCTCCTCACCACGTGCCGGTCCCGCTCAGCGTGTCCGGGAAGCGGACGCCGCCGTGCCCGGCCGGGACGACGTCACCTCACGTCCCCCGTACGTACACGGGTCTTCCACATCGTTATCGAGATCGACTCGCATCCCGCCCGCCCTCTCACGTAAGTTCAGACCAAGGTAATTCGCGTGAGCAAAGCCGCGCGGTCGGCATCGTGCGGTGGAGGGGGCCGCGCGGTGCCGTGCCCCGTCAAGTGGACGTTCGCTGACGGCGTCACCCCTGAGGGCGACATGCCGGAGGGGTAGCGGAAAACCTCCACGTTCTCCTTGGAATCCGCTGTGAATCGGCCATGATCAGGGCCGGAATCCGGGGTTCCCCACCCCCTGACGCGTCGTCGGCCGGTTTCGGAGAGTAGTTGTGGCACGCCGATGCACGCAGCATCACTTACGAAGGGTTATGGTGGAAACCCCCCCTCGGGCCGGTCCGTATCCCCCCCACGGACCGGCCCGATTTTTTGTGCCGTGCGCCGACCGTCCTCGCACCGGTCGGGTCCGACCTTCGTGCCGAACCGGGATGAGCCCAGACACCCCTTGGGGGAACAGGGCTCCGGCGGGGGTAGGCTTCGACGCCGGGGACTGCCATCCACGGAGGGGCTGACAACACGTGAACGTGCGCGACACCCTGCGCCGCCTGCTGGTCAGGTTCTACGCACGCAGGGTGGGAGGCCATCTCGACCACGCGTCGGTGCCCAAGCACGTCGGCGTCATCATGGACGGCAACCGGCGCTGGGCGAAGGCCGCGGGTTCCACCACCGTCCAGGGCCACCAGGCCGGCGGCGACAAGATCGAGGAGTTCCTCGGCTGGTGCAGCGAGACGGACGTCGAGGTCGTGACGCTCTGGCTGCTGTCGACGGACAACTTCGACCGCCCCCAGGAGGAACTCGGCCCGCTGCTCGGCATCATCGAGAACGTCGTCAGTTCGCTTGCCGCGGACGGCCGTTGGCGTGTGCACCACGTCGGCACCCTCGACCTGCTGCCACCCGGGATGCAGTCCGTCCTCAAGGAGGCGGAGGAGGCCACCGCGCACGTCGACGGGATACTCGTCAACTGCGCCATCGGCTACGGCGGCCGCCAGGAGATCGCCGACGCGGTCCGCTCGATGATCCTGGACGCCGCCGACAAGGGCACCTCCATGGAGGAGCTCGCCGAGCACGTGGATGTCGATCTCATCGGCAAGCACCTCTACACGGGTGACCAGCCCGACCCCGACCTGGTGATCCGGACGAGCGGCGAACAGCGGCTGTCCGGATTCATGCTCTGGCAGACGGCCCACTCCGAGTACTACTTCTGCGAGGTCTTCTGGCCGGCCTTCCGCAAGGTCGACTTCCTGCGCGCGATGCGTGACTACGCGGCGCGACACCGGCGCTACGGCGGATGAAGAGGCCGCTACGGCGTGTGACGGCCGTAGCGGAGAACGATCGGGCCGCTACGGCGAATGACGGACAGAACCCCGGTACCACCCCCCTTGGGACGTAAGTAACAAGGAGTTCACCAGGGCGCCGTCATATGCCGTGGCATGGCGGCGCATGTTCGAGGGCATAAGCCAAGCAGGTCGACGCCCGAACCACGGGTGTCGTATCTCAGCGGACGGCACGGGGCCGTCCGCCCGGGAGGCCCTTTGCACCAGCCCGACCGTGCGGTCAGTACGGGCGAGACGGAGGGCCGGTTCTCGGCCCGCGCACTGCGGTCCGGACCGGTCCAGCTCCTCTCCGTCGCTCCCCGACCTCTTCCGAGGGGGTACGTCCTTCCGTGGTGACCAGCACAAAGCGCCGCATGCCTGACCGGCGCACCTATGTTCTCGACACCAGCGTTCTGCTGGCCGACCCGCACGCGCTGAACCGCTTCGACGAGCACGAAGTCGTGCTGCCGATCGTCGTGGTCACAGAGCTGGAGGCCAAGCGGCACCATCCCGAACTCGGGTACTTCGCCCGGCAGGCCCTGCGCCTGCTGGACGAGTTCCGCGTCCGGCACGGTCGCCTCGACGCCCCCATCCCGATCGGGGAACTCGGCGGCACCGTCAGGGTCGAGCTCAACCACTCGGACCCCAGCGTGCTGCCCAGCGGCTATCGCCTGGGGGACAACGACTCCCGCATCCTCGCGGTCGCCCGCAACCTGCAGGCCGAGGGGTACGACGTCACCGTCGTGTCGAAGGACCTTCCGCTCAGGATCAAGGCGTCGTCCGTCGGGCTCCTCGCCGAGGAGTACCGCGCGGAACTCGCCATCACGGGCTCCTCCGGCTGGACCGGAATGTCCGAACTGATCCTGCCGGGCGAACAGGTGGACATCCTCTTCGAGGAGGGCCACGTCTTCGTCCCGGAGGCGGCCGACTTCCCCGTCCACACCGGCCTGACGATCCAGTCAGAGCGCGGCAAGGCGCTGGGCCGGGTCACGGCCGAGGGCAACGTCCGCCTCGTGCGCGGCGACCGGGAGGCGTTCGGCATCAAGGGCCGCAGCGCGGAGCAGCGCATCGCGCTGGATCTGCTGCTCGACCCGGACATCGGGATCCTGTCCATGGGAGGCCGGGCCGGCACCGGCAAGTCCGCGCTCGCGCTCTGCGCGGGCCTGGAGGCGGTCCTGGAGCGCCGCCAGCACAAGAAGGTGATGGTCTTCCGGCCGCTGTACGCGGTGGGCGGACAGGAGTTGGGCTATCTGCCCGGCTCCGAGGCCGACAAGATGGGCCCCTGGGCCCAGGCGGTCTTCGACACGCTGTCCGCGGTCACCAGCCGCGAGGTCATCGAGGAGGTCACCGCCCGCGGGATGCTCGAAGTCCTGCCCCTCACCCACATCCGCGGCCGCTCGCTGCACGACGCGTTCGTGATCGTGGACGAGGCGCAGTCCCTGGAGCGGAACGTCCTGCTGACGGTCCTGTCCCGGATCGGCGCCAACTCGCGGGTGGTCCTCACCCACGACGTGGCCCAGCGGGACAACCTCAGGGTCGGCCGCTACGACGGTGTCGTCGCCGTGGTGGAGAAGCTGAAGGGCCACCCGCTCTTCGCGCATGTGACCCTCACGAGGTCCGAGAGGTCCCAGATCGCGGCGCTTGTGACCGAAATGCTGGAGGACGGCCAAATCTGAGGTAGTACAGGCCAGTTGGCGCCGTCCCGCCAAGCCGATGAGCTTAGCGGGGCGGCGCTTCGGCGTCTCGCTGTTTCTCCAAATCCCGTGGGGCAAACGGGATGTGAGCTTTCACACGCAACTCAGAATTGCCACCCGGCGTCCGGTTACGGCAGAGTCTCATTCCTGTCAGGCCCCGCATACGACACACGTGTACCCCCAGCGGTACGCACAACAGAGGCATCACAGCTAACTCCACAGCGACGTCGTATGCCGCCCGCTCTTCACGCGGCGCTCCCCGAGCGGGAGTTGCCCACCGGGCCCGTGCCTCCCGTGACCCCGTAGGTGGGAGGCCAGCGTTCAGGGGCACGATTGCGTCCGCCAGGGTCACCGAAGCGGACGATGCTGGAAGGACACCGTGTGAGCCGGATTTCGGTCCGGGGATTCGCAGTGGCTTCGGCCACCGCGGTCACCGCCGTCGGAAGCGTCGTAGGCGTTGCCTCGGGCAGCGTCGCACAGGCGCAGAACAATGACGCCGAGACGACGGCAGCCGACACCACGCTCCTGGCGGACATCCCCACGGGCCAGCAGGCCCAAGTGCAGACCGCCTCCTTGACGCAGCAGGCCGACGCCCAGGCGATCCAGGCCGACGCGAGCGCCAAGAAGGACGCCGAGGAGTCGGCCCGCCTGGCCGCCGCCAAGACCGCCGTCGCCAAGAAGGCTGCCGCGGAGAAGGCGGAGAAGCTGGCCAAGGAGAAGGCAGCGGCGAAGGCCGCGGCCGCCAAGGCAGGCAGCTCCTCGTCGAGCTTCCCCGTGCAGAGTTCCTACACGGTCGCGCAGATCCAGTCGATGGCCGCCTCCATGGTGCCCAGCGGCCAGTTCCAGTGCTTCAGCAACATCGTGGACCACGAGTCCAGCTGGAACTACCGCGCGGTCAACGCCTCTTCCGGCGCCTACGGCCTCTTCCAGGCCCTGCCCGGTTCCAAGATGTCCTCGGTCGGTTCGGACTGGCAGACGAACCCGGCCACCCAGATCAAGTGGGGCCTCAACTACATGGACAGCCGCTACGGCAGCCCGTGCGAGGCCTGGTCCTTCTGGCAGGCGAACAGCTGGTACTAGGTCGTACGCCCGTTCCGGGCCGCTCAACCTCACAAGGCCCCTCCCCGTCATAGGGGGAGGGGCCTTCGCCCTGTACGGTCGGACTCGCAGCGACTCCAGGGGGGAGTAGTGGGGCAAGACGGGGGAAGAGGACGCATCATGTCGCGAGTGCCAGGATGGCTCGGCAAGGTCGGCGCCGGACTGAGCGAGATGGGGGAGCGGTTGGACGAGCGCCGCGCCGAGGTCGAGAAGGAACACCCCGAGGCCGCGCCCGAACCGCCCGCCGAACACCCCGAGCCCCGGGAACCCGTCCCGGTCACCATCGCCCGCGACCGCCCCGACCCCGCGCTCGCCGTGCCCTGGGGCGTGCGCGTCGCCGCCGAGGCCGGCTGGCGGCTGCTGATCCTGGCGGGCACGGTCTGGGTCCTGATGCGCGTCATCAGCGCGGTCCAACTGGTCGTCCTGGCCTTCGTGGCGGCCCTCCTCATCACGGCCCTGCTCCAGCCGACGGTCGCCCGCCTGATCCGCTACGGCTTCCCCCGCGGCGTCGCCACCGCGCTCACCGCGATCCTCGGCTTCGTCGTGATGGGGCTGATCGGCTGGTTCGTGACCTGGCAGGTCATGGCGAACATCGACAACCTCTCCGACCAGGTCCAGAACGGCGTCGACGACCTGCGCAACTGGCTGCTCAAGGGCCCGTTCCACGTCACCGAGAAGCAGATCAACCAGATCGCGAAGAACCTCCGCGAGGCCATCGGCGCGAACACCGACCAGATCACCTCGGCGGGCCTGGAGGGCGTCCAGGTCATCGTGGAGGCCCTGACCGGCATCCTCCTGACGGTCTTCTCGACCCTCTTCCTCCTCTACGACGGCCCGCGCATCTGGCAGTGGTCGCTGAAGCTGGTGCCCGCGGCGGCGCGGCCGGCGATGGCGGGCGCGGGTCCTCGCGCGTGGCGCACGCTCACGGCCTACGTCCGCGGCACGGTGATAGTCGCCCTCATCGACGCCGTGTGCATCGGCGTCGGCATCTACTTCCTCGGCGTACCCATGGCCGTGCCGCTGGCCGTGTTCATCTTCCTGTTCTCGTTCATCCCGCTGGTCGGCGCGGTGGCCTCCGGCGCGCTGGCGGTCGTCGTCGCGCTGGTCACCCAGGGCGTGTTCACCGCCCTTCTCACCCTGGCCGTGGTCCTCGCGGTCCAGCAGATCGAGGGCCACATCCTCCAGCCCTTCATCCTGGGCCGCGCGGTCCGGGTGCACCCCCTCGCGGTGGTCCTGTCGGTCGCCGCGGGCGGGATGGTCGCGGGGATCGGCGGAGCGGTGGTGGCGGTGCCGCTGGTGGCGGTGTTGAACACGGTGGTGAGTTACCTGAAGTCGTACTCCCAGGAACCGGCGTCGAGCCTGTCCCCGAAGCCGCGGGGGGCTACGGCGGTGTCCTCGACGCCGGAAGACACCCCGAGGCCGGACCCGGAACCGTAACTGGGGGCGGAGCCCCCAGCGGACAGCCGACGGACAGCCGAACTCACTCAGCGGCCAGAACCGCCTCCGCCTCCAGGGTGACCCCGACCGCCTCCACCACAGCCGCGATCTTGAACGCCTCCTGGATCACCTCGCGCTCAACACCCGCCTTGCGCAACACCTGTTCGTGCGAGTCGAGACACATCCCGCACCCGTTGATCGCCGACACCGCGAACGACCACAGCTCGAAGTCGACCTTGTCGACCCCGGGGTTGCCGATGACGTTCATCCGCAGCCCCGCGCGCAGGGTGCCGTACTCGTGGTCGGACAGGAGATGACGGGTCCGGTAGAAGACGTTGTTCATCGCCATGATCGCGGCGGCGGACCTGGCCGCGCTGTACGCCTCGGGCGACAGGTTGGCCTTGGCCTCGGGCGCCAACTCCCGCAGGACGAGCGGCGATCGGGAGGCGATCGCCGTGGCGAGGACCGTGCCCCACAGCTGCTGCGCCGGCAGGTCGGAGTTGCCGATGACCGAACCGAGGTTGAGCTTCAGGTCCTTGGCGTAGTCCGGTATGGCGGACTTCAGGGTGTCCAGTGACATCTCAGGTCACTCCCCGGCGAGCAGCGCGCCCGCGTCGAGCGTGTCGTCGCCCTTGGTCCAGTTGCACGGGCAGAGCTCGTCCGTCTGGAGCGCGTCGAGGACCCGGAGGACCTCCTTCGGGTTACGGCCGACCGAGCCCGCGGTCACCATGGAGAACTGGATCTCGTTGTTCTGGTCCACGATGAACACCGCGCGCTTGGCGAAGCCGTCCTCGCCCTCGATGCCGAGGTCGCGCATCAGCTCGTGCCTGGAGTCGGCCAGCATCGGGAACGGCAGGTCGCGCAGGTCGTCGTGGTCCTTGCGCCAGGCGTGGTGGACGAACTCGGAGTCGCCGGAGAAGCCGAGCACCTGGGCGTCACGGTCGGCGAACTCGTCGTTCAGTTTTCCGAAGGCGGCGATCTCGGTGGGGCACACGAAGGTGAAGTCCTTGGGCCACGCGAAGACGATCTTCCACTTGCCCTCGTAGGTCTTGTGGTCGATCTGCTGGAACTCCTGGCCCTTCTCCAGCGAGACGCAGGCGGTCAGATCGAACGGCGGGAACTTGTCACCGATAGTGAGCACACGCACTCCTTGCAGCGGAGAAACACCCAAGCGGAATGGGTGCTTCTCGTGGGTTGGTCGGCCCCGATCCTGGCACAACGTGCATTGATTGTGGAAATAGCTACACTGGGTCGTGTTGATCGGAGGCGGTTATCAGTGACCGTTAGTAATACGAGTAAGAGGCGTCAGCCCAGCCTCGCGCAGCTGCGCGCCTTCTCCGCGGTCGCCGAGCACCTCCATTTCCGGGACGCCGCGGCCGCGATCGGCATGAGCCAGCCCGCCCTCTCCGGTGCCGTCGCCGCGCTGGAGGAGACCCTCGGCGTCACGCTCCTGGAGCGCACGACCCGCAAGGTGCTCCTCTCGCCCGCCGGCGAGCGGCTGGCCGTACGGGCGAAGGCGGTGCTGGAGGAGGTCGTGGTGCTGCTGGAGGAGGCGGAGGCGGTGCGGGCGCCGTTCACCGGGGCGCTGCGGCTCGGGGTCATCCCGACCGTCGCGCCGTATCTGCTGCCGACCGTGCTGCGGCTGGTGCACGACCGGTACCCGGACCTCGATCTCCAGGTGCACGAGGAGCAGACCGCGAGCCTGCTGGAAGGGCTGACGACCGGACGGCTCGACCTGCTGCTGCTCGCCGTGCCGCTCGGGGTGCCCGGAGTGGTCGAACTCCCGCTGTTCGACGAGGACTTCGTGCTGGTCACGCCTCTCGGCCATCCCCTCGGCGGGCAGACCGGCATCCCGCGCGAGGCGCTGCGCGAACTGAACCTGCTGCTGCTCGACGAGGGGCACTGTCTGCGCGACCAGGCGCTCGACATCTGCCGGGAGGCGGGGCGGGAGGACGCCCCCGTCACCACCACCGCGGCCGGGCTGTCCACGCTGGTGCAGCTGGTCGCCGGCGGACTCGGGGTCACGCTGCTGCCGCGTACCGCCGTGCGCGTCGAGACCACCCGCAGCGACCAGCTCCTCACCGGCTACTTCACCGAGCCCGCCCCGACCCGCCGGATCGCCCTCGCGATGCGCACCGGCGCGGCCCGCCGCGCCGAGTACCAGGAGCTGGCCGCCGCCCTGCGCGAGGCGCTACGGCCGTTGCCCGTAAGGGTGTTGGGCGGCGGTGACCGACCCGTTCCGGCCGGCGACTGACCCGCCCCTGTTCGGTCAAATGAGCGTCGGACAAAGGAAATCGAACGGCGGGAATTCTCAACTTCCGTCACCCGCAGGCAGGTAGGAAGAACCCGTCCGGAATATGCGCGCGGACTGATACACCTTCACCCCTCAGCGCTACACGTCAGTTGCGTGTACGAAAAGCCTAGGGGAGTGATGTCGGGCATTCGGGATTCCCTCGGCCGGGCCGGTCACGACCTGCTCGCGCGGGCTCTCGTGACCTGTGGGCGCGAGGAGTTCACCGGGGGACTGAGGGTGTCCGGCAGACCCGGCGGCACCTTCCATCTGCGCGGCGGACTCGTCGTCGCCGTGGAGAGTCCCGGTGCCCCAGGACCCGAGGCGCTGCTGCTGCGCTCCGGCCGGGTCGGCGGCGAGCAATGGGCCGATCTGGTACGGGAGTCGGGCGGCACGCGGTGGCCGCTGGACGGGCTCGTCGCCCACGGGTACGCGGGCGCCGCCGAGTTGCGGATCGTGTGTGTGCTGGCCCTCCACGACGCGGCCTTCGCGGTCGTCGCCGGAGACATCGACGGCTGCGAACTCGCCCCGGACGCCCAGCCGTTCGCCCCGGTCTCGCTCGGCGAGCCCTCGTCCCGGCTGCTCCAGGACGCGGTCCGTAAACGCGCCGCGATCTC
Source organism: Streptomyces sp. P5F9 (assembly GCF_057961495.1). Taxonomy (NCBI): domain Bacteria; kingdom Bacillati; phylum Actinomycetota; class Actinomycetes; order Kitasatosporales; family Streptomycetaceae; genus Streptomyces; species Streptomyces sp. P5F9. The sequence continues at coordinate 10,117 of NZ_JBXVPZ010000095.1, forward strand.
CGCGCTGCCGTATCCCGTACGTCCCGACCGGGAGCGCCCGCGGCCCCCGGCGCACGCCCTCGGCGAGGCCGGACTCGGGCTGCTGCAACGGGAGTTGCTCGCCCATGTCGACGGCCGCCGTACCGCACGCGATCTCGCGTTCCGTACCGGGCGCGGGGTCTACCCGGTCACCGCCGAGGTCGCGCGGATGCTCGCCGAGGGACTGCTGGAGTGCGCGGACAGCCCCGTGCCGATCCCGGTGCGGGTGCCGGCCGAGGCACCCGTCGTACGCCGTCGTGAGCAACCGGCGCTCCCACCGCCCCAGTTCACCGCACCCGCCGAGCTGCCCCGGCGTCATCCGGGCGCCAGCGGTATCACCGAAACTCTCGTCCCCGAGAAGAGCGGGGCGGGTTGGAAAGGGTTCTTCCGCCTGCGGAACGGAACCTGGAAATGACCCTGACGAACACATGCGATCAGTTTTAGAGGAGTTGAGTAAGTGGATCACAAAGCCCTGACTTTGGAAATGCGCGAACTGCGGGAAAAGGTCACCGGTATCACCGACACCGCGCTCACCGCGGCCGACGGACTGCTCATCGCGGCCGACACCGCCGACACGATCGACCCGGAGGGCCTCGCCGCGCTGGCCGCGGCCGGCCTGGGCCTGGCCCGCCGCACCGCCGAGGCCACCGGCCGCGGCACGCTGCGCCAGACGGTGACGTACGGCAGTCACGGCTGCGCCGCGACCTACGCCGTCGGCGACACCGCGCTGATGGTGGTGCTCGGCGACGAGGGGATGGACGTCGACCGGCTGCACCTCGCGGCCCGGCCGACGCTTGACCGCATCGAGTCGATCCTCATGGAGAAGGCGTCAGAGGGAGTGTGAAGGGATGGCGACGAAACGTATGACCCCAGGATTCTCCGACCAGGTGATGGGCCTGGTCAAAACCCTCCGCACCGATGCCCCCGACTGTGTGGCCTCGGGTGTGGTCGACATGTCCACCGGCATGCTGCTGTCGTACGAGACCATCGACAACCACCCGCCAGAGGTCCTCGACCTGCTGGCGGGTGCGACCCTCGACCTGTTCCAGGGCCGGACGGTCGCGATGATCGAGGACGTCTTCAAGGAACGCCGCGGGATCACCAGTGACCACCACTACTTCCAGGAGATCCTCGTCAACAGCGAGAACCTCACCCATCTGTTCGTGCGGATGACCGAGCAACAGGACGTCGTCGCCGTGGTCGTCTGCCGCAAGTCCGTGAACGTGGGCATGCTCTTCGCCCAAGTCCGGCGCGTGGTGCGGGAGTACGGCCTCTGAAAGGCCCTGCGATCGGACGGCTGCGGGCGGACTACTCCGTGCGCAGCCCGTCCGGCCGCATCAGCCGCAGGAGAGGCGGCAGGCTCAGCAGGGTCACCGCCAGGACGATCCCCGCGCCGATGCCGGACATCGCCAGCACGCTCGACCAGTCGATGCGCACCGAGGTGGCGGTCATCTTCAGCAGTACCGCGCCCAGTGTCAGTCCCACCACCGTGGCCAGGGCCAGGCCGAGGCCGATCGGGATCGCCGTCTGCCACAGCACCGACAGGCTCAGCGTGCGCCGCCGGGTGCCGAAGGCGACCAGCGCCGACAGCAGCTTCTTGCGCTCGCGCAACTGCTCCAGCTGCGACACCAGCAGGCTCGCCCCGATGAGAAGCAGCACACAGGTGGCGCCGACGAACAGCCCGGTGCGGATCGACTTGAACTGAAGCGACTGCCTGGTGGAAGCGAGCATGAACACGTCCGCCAGCGGGTTCATGCGTGCGGCGGTGTTGCGCACGTAGTCGCTCGCGTCCGCCACCGACGGGTCCAGCGAGACGAACACGTGCTGGTCCAGGACGCTCATCGCGTTCGCGGGCAGCGCGCCCGACGTGATCATCAGACCGTCGCGGGCGTAACCGGTCGGGTCCTCGCGCGGCTGTGCCGTCTTCAGGCCCGCGGGCACCTTCCAGGGCGTCGGGGTCGAGGTGCTCGACGACCCGTCCCACGCCGGGTCGAAGTACACCGTGTTGCCGGCCGTGGCCAGCTTCTTCGTCTCGGCGTCGTAGTTGCCGCCGGTGATCCGGAAGATGTCACCGTCCCGGCAGGACGGCAGACTCGCCACCTCGCGCAGTTCGGCGCAACTGCCGACGGAGATCTCCAGCTCGTTGTCCGGGTTCTTCGCCCGCTCGCCGACCGAGGTCTGCGAGATGGCCGACGTACGGCGCACGCCCTCGGTCCGCGCGAGTCGCCGCCCGGCCTCGGCGAGCGGAACGCCGCTGCCCACGGAGACCTCCATCTGGGCCCGGTTCACGTCGTTGCCGGTCTCCTTGGTGTAGTCGCCCTCGACGCCGGCGAACAGCATCTGAAGCGCGATCGCACCGGCCACCGCGACCGCGATGCCGTTGACCATGCGGGCCGCCGTACCGCTGCTCAACTGCAGCCTGCGGACGGCGAGTTGCCAGGACACCGAGCCGGAGTTCAGCCGGGCCACCGTGGCCTCGACGACCCACGGCAGCAGGGCGGTGATGCCGACCAGCAGCAGGACCGTGCCGCCGATCACGAGGTACTGGTTGAAGTTCCCGTCGCTGTCGCCCTTGCCGATCATCGGGTAGAGCATCGCGAGGCCGGCCAGCGGCAGCAGCAGCCGCCACCACAGCCGGCGCCGCGGCGGCTTCGCCTTGCGGACCACACCGAGCGGCTCGATGACGACCCCGCGCAGCGCGAGCAGCGTCACCAGCACGGCCGCGGCCGGTACGGCGACGGCGACGAGCAGGGCGAGCGCGGGCGACGGGTTGAGGTCGCTGGGGTACAGGCTGATGTCCCGCACGTCCAGCAGAGACGCCAACTGCCGCCCGACCAGGAAGAACCCGGTGCCGAAGACGAGCCCGAGGAGCGCCCCCGCGAGCGCCTCGCCGCCCGCGATCCGGCGTGCCATCCGCCCGTCGGCGCCGACCAGACGCAGGGCCGCGAGCCGCCGGTCCCGGCGCTCGCCGCCGAAGCGCACGGCCGCCGCGATGAACACCGCGACCGGCAGCAGCAGCACGACGAACACGATCAGGATCAGCAGGAGCAGCACCGGGTCCAGCTTGTCCGGCCGGCTGGCCGGGGAGGGCCCGTAGTAGTTGATGCGCTCGACGGTGCCGCCGGACTGACGCCCTTCCAGTCCTTTCCCGCCCGCGTAATAGGCGAGTTCGGCGGGTCCGATGAGCCCGTGGTCCGCGATGGTGCCGGTGACCCGGTAGGGCAGGCGCTCGCGCAGCAGCTTCCCGGAGCCGGACCTCAGGAGCTTGTCCAGCGCGGGGGAGACGACCATCTCACCCGCCGCGGGGAACTTCGAGATCCCCGGCGGCAGCGGCGCCTTGGCGCCCTCCGGCTCCAGCAGCCGGCCGCGGACGTCCTTGGAGCGGAACGTGGTGTCCGTGTCGGCGACGATGACCGTGTTGTCCGCCTTCGCCAGCTGCTTCCCGCTGTAGGTGAAGTCCTGCCGGGCGTCGCCGCGCGCGTTCCGTTCGGACAGCGCGTTCGGCAGCGCCGTGGTGAGCAGCAGCAGCGCCACCCCGAGCCCGACGCCGACGGCCGTCAGGACGGCCCGCACCCAGCCCTCACGCCCGCCGCCGAAGGCGAACCGTACCCCCATGGCCAGATCGGCCGACCACTGACGCACGTTCATACGACGCGCTCCATGTCCCGGGACTTGCCGTCCCGTACGACGATCTCGCGGTCCGAGTAGGCCGCCACCCGCGCCTCGTGCGTGACCAGCACGACGGCCGCGTTGGTGGACCGGGCCGCCTCGGTCAGCAGCTCCATCACGCGCTCGCCGTTGAGCGAGTCGAGCGCGCCGGTCGGCTCGTCGGCGAACAGCACCCGCGGGCTGGTGACCAGCGAGCGGGCCACGGCGACGCGCTGCCCCTGCCCGCCGGAGACCTCACCGGGCCGCTTCTTGGCGAGGTCGTCGACTTCGAGCCGCTCCATCCAGGAGAGCGCGGTCCGCTCGGCCTCCTTGCGGTGCGTGCCGTTCAGCCGCAGCGGCAGGGCGACGTTCTCGACGCAGGTCAGCTCCGGCACCAACTGGCCGAACTGGAACACGAACCCGAACTCCGAGCGGCGCAGCGCACTGCGCTGGGCGTCGCTCATGGTCGCCATCTCCTGCTCGTTGTACGTGATCGAGCCCGAGTCGGGCGGCACGATCCCGGCGAGACAGTGCAGCAGCGTCGACTTCCCCGACCCGGAGGGCCCCATCACGGCGACGACCTCACCGGGATGGATGGAGAACTCCGCGCCGTCCAGCGCGGTCGTCGGCCCGTAGGCCTTGCGCAGCTCATGGGCTGCGAGCAGGGAACCAGCGGGATGTGTCGTCACTTGGCCACCACCTCGGCGAGTTTGTCGAGGCGCGCGGCGGTGAGCTCCAGCCACCGCAGGTCGGCCTCCAGATGAAAGAGGGCGTGGTCGCAGATCAACTGGTCCGCGAGATCGCCCTTGCGCTTGCGGTCGGTGAGGATCCGCATGCTGCGCAGATGCTCGGAGCGCTGCACGTCGAGGATCTCGCCCGCGTCGCGGTGGGTGAGCAGCGCGAGGACGACCTTGGTGTAGAGGGCCGACTGCAGATACGGCTCGGGCTTCTCCGGCGTCGCGAGCCACTTCTGTACGTCGGTGATCCCGGCGTCGGTGATCGCGTACCGCTTGCGCTCGGGACCGCCGCCCGCCTCGATGCCGTCGACCTCGACGAGGCCGTTCTTGAGCAGTCGGGACATCGTCGAATAGACCTGGCCGTAGTGCAGCGGCCGGTCGTGACCGAACTTCTCATCGAAGGCCCGCTTCAGGTCGTAACCGTGACGCGGGCCGGACTCCAGGAGCCCCAGAAGGGTGTGACCGATGGACATGCGGAGCACTCTACACACGGGGTATACGCGGTGTGTATACGCACAGTGTGTAGATCATGGCGGCCCGTACGAGTCCGCAGGTGGGGGCCGATTGTCACGGTTCTGTCATGGAGGTGGCGCGGGAGGCCGCCCACGACGAGGCGGCGGTCCGGCCTCGCCGGGAAGTCGGCCCGCCTCCGCCAGCGCCCGCCGCAGCAGGAACTCGATCTGCGCGTTGGCGGACCGCAGTTCGTCCCCGGCCCACCGCGCGATCGCCTCGTACACCGAAGGGTCCAGCCGCAGCAGCACCTGCTTGCGCTGCTGCGGCCGAGGTCGAGGCTGAGGGGCTGAACCCCCGGAGGGAACGGTCACTGGTACAGGGTGCCCGTGTTCAGCACGGGCTGCGGTGCCCGGTCCCCGCAGAGCACCACCAGGAGGTTGGAGACCATCGCCGCCTTCCGTTCGTTGTCCAGCTCCACGATGTCCTGCTCGGTGATCCGGGCCAGCGCGGCCTCGACCATGCCCACCGCGCCGTCCACGATCTGCCGCCGGGCCGCGACGACCGCCCCGGCCTGCTGCCGCTGGAGCATCGCCGAGGCGATCTCGGGCGCGTAGGCGAGATGCGTGAAGCGGGACTCGATGATCTGGACGCCGGCTGCCTCGACCCGGGCGCTCAGTTCGACGGCGAGCTTCTCGGTGATCTCCTCGGCGTTCCCGCGCAGCGAGAGCCCGCCCTCGTCGTGGGCGTCGTAGGGATACTCGATGGCGATGTGCCGTACGGCCGTCTCGGTCTGGGTGGCGACGAACTCGGTGTAGTCGTCGACCTCGAAGGTGGCCTGTGCGGTGTCGCGGACCTTCCAGACCACGACGGCGGCCAGCTCGATGGGGTTGCCGTAGGCGTCGTTGACCTTGAGGGCCGCGGTCTCGTGGTTGCGGACGCGGGTCGAGATCTTCGTGCGCGAGGTGAAGGGGTTCACCCAGCGCAGCCCGTCCCGCCGGATCGTCCCCCGGTACCGCCCGAAGAGCTGCACCACCCGCGCCTCGCCCGGCGCGACCGTGTTCAGCCCGCGCATCGCGATGACCGCGGCGAGGAAGACGAGGACGCCGCCGATGACCAGCGCGGCCTTGGCGCCGGCCGCGTCGACCGCACCGGCTCCGACCAGCAGCCCGGCGGAGACGAGCAGTCCGGCCAGGCCGAGGACGAGTGCGAGCCCGCCGCCGATGCTGTGCGCGGTGAACTCGCGCACGCGCGGGGCGGGCATGTCGGGTACGTCTGCGGATGTGTCGGTGGTCATGATGTTCCCCCGTAGCTCGGTTAAATCAAAGTGATATCACTTTACCCGGGTACGGCAACCCTCAACCCCTTTCGTACGTCGGTTCCATAAGGACGGGTGCTGATTGTCACGTCCGTAATGGCCCGGATCGGCGGCCCTTTGTCACAACTCCTGGTGTTAGCTTTCTGAGCTGACTTGACGGGCGAACCTGTGTGACACCGGAGCACAAGAGAGCGAAGCGGAGCGGAACGGACTCATGGGACGAGCGGAAGAGAGACGAGCGCGCCAACGCGGTGGCCACCGCGCGGCGCCCAAGACCCGCCGCTCGTCGGGGGCGGACGGCACGGCAGCCACGAGCGCCACCGCAGTCAAGGACGGCAAGAAGGGCTCCAAGGACGGCAAGAGCTTCATACGCAGGCTCTTCACCTGGAAGAAGATCCTCGGTACGTTCCTCGGCTTCTGCCTGCTCGGGATCGGCGCGTTCATCGTGCTCTACATGATGATCAGCATCCCCGCGGGCAACGCCGACGCGAAGCTCCAGAGCAACGTCTACAAGTACAGCGACGGCAAGATCCTGACCCGCAAGGGCGATGTGAATCGCGAGAACGTCGATCTCTCCCAGGTCCCGAAGGGCGTCCAGAGGACGTTCGTCGCCGCCGAGAACAAGACCTTCTACAGCGACGCCGGCGTCGACCTCAAGGGCACCGCCCGCGGTCTGCTCAACACGCTGTCCGGCAAGGGCGCGCAGGGCGGTTCGACGATCACCCAGCAGTACGTCAAGAACTACTACCTGACGCAGGACCAGACCGTCACGCGCAAGCTGAAGGAAATGGTCATCTCGCTGAAGCTGGACCGCGAGAAGTCCAAGGACTACATCCTCGCCGGGTACATCAACACCAGTTACTACGGCCGCGGCGCCTACGGCATCCAGGCCGCCGCCCAGGCCTACTACCGCGTCGACGCCAAGGACCTCTCGGTCGAGCAGGGCGCCTATCTCGCCGCGCTGCTCCAGGCGCCGAACCAGTACGACTGGGCGATCGCGAGCGACACCGGCAAGAAGCTGGTGCAGGCGCGCTGGAACTACGTCCTGGACAACATGGTCGGGCAGGACTGGCTGAGTTCCACCGAGCGCGAGGCCATGAAGTTCCCGGTCCCCAAGGCGCCCAAGGCCGAGGCCGGCATGGCGGGCCAGACCGGTTACATGGTGACCGCCGCCAACGAGGCCCTGGAGAAGCAGCTGATATCCAGTGGTCAGGCCTCCAACATCAGCGAGGCGGAAGCGCTGGTCCGCGCGGGCGGCTGGACGATCACGCTCAACATCGACAAGAAGAAGCAGGCCCAGCTGGAGAAGTCGGTCAAGTCCCAGCTGACCAGCAAGCTCGACGCCAAGAAGCGCAAGGTCGACGGGAACGTCCAGCCGGGTGCGGTGTCCGTGGACCCGACGACGGGCGCGGTCGTGGCGATGTACGGCGGTGTGGACTATCTGAAGCACTTCACGAACAACGCGACCCGCGCCGACTACCAGCCCGCCTCGACGTTCAAGCCGGTGATCCTGGCCGCGGCCCTGGCCGACGGGACCAAGACGCAGTCCGGCAAGACGATCACGACCAACACGCTCTACGACGGCACCAGCAAGCGCCCGGTCGTGGGCAGTGACATCGGATTCGCGCCGGAGAACGAGGACGACCAGGACTACGGCAAGGTCACCGTCCAGACGGCGATGAACAAGTCCATCAACTCGGTCTTCGCGCAGCTCGGTGTCGATGTCGGCATGGACAAGGTCATGAAGACCGCGGGCGAGCTGGGCATGGACACCGGCGACCTGAAGGCCGTACCGGCGCAGACCCTCGGCACCATGGGCGCGAGCCCGATGGAGATGGCCGGTGTCTACGCCACCTTCGACAACCACGGCAAGAAGGTCACCCCGGCGATCATCAAGTCGGTCGCGCACAACACGCGTACGGTCACCATGCCGAACCCGATCGGCTCCCAGGTCATCCCGCGCCAGGCCGCCGACACGGTGTCCTCGGTGCTGACCGGTGTGGTCGACGACGGTACGGCGAAGGTGTCGGTGGCCGAGAACAGCAAGCGCGACGGACAGCAGGTCGCGGGCAAGACGGGCACCTCCGACAACAACAAGTCGGCCTGGTTCACCGGCTACACGCCCGACCTGGTCACCTCGGTGGGCCTGTTCGGTGAGGACGCCAAGTCCCACGCGCAGGTCCCGCTGACCGGTGCGACCGGTCTGATCACCTCGGGCGGCGGCCGTATCAACGGTGGTGGCTACCCGGCGCAGATCTGGGCGACGTACATGTTCGGAGTGACCAAGGCGAACGGCAAGTTCGACCTGGACACCGACCAGGGCGCGGCCGTCGAGCCGACGTACACGCCCACGCCGACCCCGACCCTGACGGCGACCCCGTCCGGGACGCCGACGACGAAGTCTCCGTCGCCGACCCCGACGACGGAGTCACCCACGCCGACTCCGACGCCTACGCCGACCCCGACACCCACCCCGACGCCGACGATCAGTACGCCGACGACGCCGAGCGACGACAACACGGACAACCCGTTCGACCAGCTCAACCAGTAGTCAGGTCACGCGGAGAGAGGGCGCCCGGCACTTCGCCGGGCGCCCTCTCGCGTACCGCTGGGCGAACTCGCGTACCGCTAGGCGAAGTTCGCGGCGATCCGGTCGCCGAGTTCCTTGTCCACGTGTCGCCAGTAGAGCAGGGCGCGGTCGAGGACCGAGCGGGAGACGTCGGCCTTCAGGTGGCCGCTGACGTTCGACACGAGCCGGTCGCGGGCCGCGTCGTCGAGGACCTCGCGGACCATCGTGCCGGCCTGGCCGAAGTCGTCGTCCTCGCGGTGCAACTTCGTTGCCTCGCGGACCAGTTCACCCGCGGTCTGCCAGCTCGCCGGGTCGCCGAACCGCTCGTAGTCGGCGGCGGGGCCGCCGTAGGAGTTCGGTGCGTATGGCCGCGCCGCCTTGGACGCCTCGTACCGCATCGGGCCGTCCTTGGCGTACGAGTTGACCGGGGAGTGCGGCCGATTGGGCGGTAGCTGCGTGTAGTTGGGGCCGATCCGGTACCGGTGGGTGTCCGGGTACGAGAACAGCCGGCCCAGCAGCATCTTGTCCGGGGAGGGGCCGATGCCCGGGACCAGGTTCGAGGGCTCGAAGGCGGCCTGCTCGATGTGGACGAAGTAGTCCTCGGGGTTGCGGTTCAGGGTCATCCGGCCGACGTCGATCAGCGGGTAGTCCCCGTGCGGCCAGACCTTCGTCAGGTCGAAGGGGTTGAAGCGGTAGTCCGCCGCGTCCTCGAACGGCATGATCTGGACCTTGAGGGACCAGCTCGGCGCGTTCCCGGACTCGATCGACTCGTGCAGGTCACGGCGGTGCTTGTCGCCGTCGGACCCGGCCAGCTCGTCGGCCTCGGCCTGCGTGAGGTACTCGATGCCCTGGTCGGTCTTGAAGTGGTACTTCACCCAGAACCGCTCACCGGCGCCGTTGATCCACATGTAGGTGTGGGAGCTGTAGCCGTTCATGTGGCGGTACGTCTTCGGGATGCCCCGGTCGCCCATCAGCCAGGTCACCTGGTGCGCCGACTCGGGGGAGAGGGTCCAGAAGTCCCACTGCATGTCGTTGCTGCGCAGCCCGGTCACCGGGTGGCGCTTCTGCGAGCGGATGAAGTCCTGGAACTTGATCGTGTCACGGACGAAGAAGACCGGGGTGTTGTTGCCCACCATGTCGTAATTGCCGTGCTCTGTGTAGAACTTGAGCGCGAAACCGCGGGGGTCGCGCCAGGTGTCGGGCGAGCCCTGCTCACCGGCGACGGTGGAGAACCGCGCCAGCATCTCGGTGCGTTTGCCCGGCTGGAAGAGGTCGGCCCTGGTGAACTGGCTGACGTCGTTGGTCACTTCGAAGAAACCGTACGCACCGGAGCCCTTGGCGTGCACCACTCGCTCGGGGACCCGCTCCCGGTTGAACTGGGCCATCTTCTCGATGAGGTAGTGGTCCTGGAGCAGGATCGGGCCGTCGGGGCCGACGGTGAGCGAGTGTTCGTCGCTCTCCACCGGGATTCCGGCGTTGTTCGTGGTGTACGGAGTCTGCTGGGGTGTCTGCGTCACGAGCGCGTCCTCCTGTTAGAGAGAGTAGGTCGCTTCGCCTTCGCGTACCCCAGCAGTCAACTCCGACGCCGGTACGTCGGCAACTTCTGGACGGGGTCTAATTCCGGTTCAGTTCGAACCAGACCACCTTCCCGGTGCTGAGCCGGGTGGCTCCCCACCGACGGGCCAGTCTGTTGACCAGATACAGCCCGCGTCCGCCCTCGTCCGTGGCCCGCGCCTGCCGCAGCCGCGGCAGCTGGGGCACGTCGTCGCCGACCTCGCAGCGCAGCACGTCGGTCCGCAGCAGCCGGAGCGTGACCGGCCGTGACGCGTACCGCACGGCGTTGGTCACGACCTCGCTGACCAGCAGCTCCACGGAGTCGCTCATGTCCTCCATGCCCCAGCGGGCCAGCGCGCGCCGGGCCAGCCGGCGGGCCTGGCCGGGGGCCGAGTCCTCCGGATCGAGGAACCAGTACGCCACGTCACTGGGCGCGATCCCGTCGAAACGGGCGGCGAGCAGCGCGATGTCGTCGTCCCGGTCGCCCGGGCCGAGCATGTCGAGCACCTCGTCGCACAGGGCTTCCAGGGGCGGCGGATGGTCGGGTCCGGTGAGCTGCGCGACCGCGGCGAGCTTCTCGCGCAGCTGCTCTATCCCGGTCCAGACGTCCCGAAGCCGCGACTCGACCAGCCCGTCCGTGTAGAGGAGCAGCGTGGCCCCGGCGGGCGCGTCCAGCTCCACGGCCTCGAAGTCGACCCCGCCGACACCGATCGGGGCGCCGGGCGGCACCCGCAGGACCTCGGCCCGGCCGCCCAGGTGCAGCAGCACCGGCGGCGGGTGTCCCGCGTTGGCGATGGTGATGCGGTGCGAGACCGGGTCGTAGACCGCGTAGAGGCAGGTCGCCATGCGGTCGGTGCCCAGGCGCTGGGCCTGTTCGTCGAGGTGGTGCAGGACCTCCTGCGGGGGCAGGTCGAGACCGGCCAACGTCTGCGCTGTGGTGCGGAGTTGGCCCATGATCGCGGCCGAGGTCATGGAGTGGCCCATGACGTCGCCGACGACCAGGGCGACCCGGCTGCCGGGCAGCGGGATCGCGTCGTACCAGTCGCCGCCGACGCGCGCCGTCTCGGCGGCTGGCAGATACCGGGACGCCAGCCGGACGCCGGTGGGGCGGGGCAGGGTCTCGGGGAGCATGGTGCGCTGGAGCTCGTCGGCGATGTACGCCTCACGGCCGTAGAGCACCGCCTTGTCGATGCCCAGGGCGCTGTGGGTGGCGAGCTGGGCGGCGACCAGGAGGTCGTCGGCCTCGAACGCCATCCGCTCGGGGCGGCGCAGGAAGAGCGCGGCGCCGATCACCCGGCGCCGGCCGCGCAGCGGTGCGAGGATCGCGCGCTGGCCGGCCGGGACGATCAACTCGCCGCCCTCGCCGAGGAGTTCCGGCAGTGCGGCGCGGGCGGCCGGGGAGTCGGCGAATACGGGACGTACGCCCCGCAGCACCTCGTTCAGCGCGCCGCCGGGCCTGACCTCGCACAACTCGGCGGTGACCGCCGACAGTTCGGAGGGCTGCTCGGGCTGGATCGCGGGCATGAAGCCGCTCTCCGTGTCCCGCTCCTCCGGGATGCGGTCGGTACGGCGCAGGCGCAGCACGACGGGACCCGTGGGCCGCTCGTCGCCCACGGGCAGCGGGTCGCGCAGATAGACCAGGATCGCGTCCGAGAACGTCGGCACGGTCGCCCGGCACAGCCCCATGACGATCTCGTCCAGGTCGATGCCGCGGGCGATCCGCCGGGTCGCGGCGCCCACGAAGCGCAGCCGGTCCCCGTCCCGCCGCATCGGCATGGGACCACCGGGCGGCAGCCCCTGTCCCGTACGGCGCTCCTTGGCGGCGGCGTCGGAGACCTCGGCGCCGCCCGGCTGGACCGGGATGCCGTCGGGCGAGGGACGGGGGCGATGGGTGTCGGGTTCGGCGGCCGAGGGCTGGGAGTGCTCGGAACCGGCTGCGGCGGTATCGGGCTCGGGCTTCACAGGGGTACCTGCCGGGTCCTTCCCCTTGGCGCGGGACGTGCTCGTACCCGGCGCCGAAGGCGGCTCGCCGGTGCGTGCCTGTGCCGGTAAACCGGCACCACCGGACGGCCTGGACGGCGTCGAGGTGTGCAGGAGCGCCCCGCGGGGGTCTGCGGGGTCGGCGCCGCTCGGGCGCTCGAAGGAGGTGGGGTGCTCCGTCACGCGTGTCGAATCCGTCCGTCCGGGACCCTCATGGTCCTGTCGTCACATTCCCGCCTGCCTCGCGGGGTCTGGCACGCACTCCCCCTCTGCCCAAAGGCGTGGGGGGACCCCCAGCCGCGTTGTCGTCGGTCACCATGGCTCCGCCATGCTTCCCTCCTCCGCCTTGCGGCTGCACGCACCAGACCCCGCGAGGCCCGCCCTTCGGGCGAACGACGGGAATGTGACGACAGGACCATGCGCGGTACGTGCGGATCGTCCCGCTGAAATGCCGATACCCGGAATACGTGCCCCAGGAACGGAATTCCCGCGTGGTCAGAGGCTGTTCCTGTGCCACCGGCGGACCGGCGGCCCGCTCCGATGTCGCCCTGATACCCCTCGCTCACGTCCTGCCGCCCCTCGGTGACGTCTGGTCAGTCCCGGTACATGCCCCGGGAGTTGTGCGGTGCCCTTGCGGAGGACGATCCTACGGTTGCGCACCGGGGGCGCATCAAGGGTCTCATGTGGACATGTGCGCGGGGGTGCGGTCCCAGTCCTCCGGAAGTGAAGGTACAGCCCAGGACGGATCCGGGCGCCAGTGCTGCCAGCCGTCGGCGAACGGCGAACCCCAGGCGCGGATCGTCTCGACCGCGGACCAGCCCGCTTCCCTTACCCGCTCGGCGAGTTGGGGACCCATCAGACCGTCCCGCTGGGCCTGCGCGAACTCGTCCTCGTCGAGCCAGCGCCAACTGCGGTCCGGGTGAACGGAGATGTCCAGGAAGTGATCCACCGAGTCGACTCCGCCGTCCCAACGGAGCTGCGGTTCCTCAAGGTTCACGTACCAGTTCTTGAACTGCCATCCGGGCTCCCAGAAAAGCCACACAGACCAGGGCTCACCGGGCCGCGCCAGCTTCAGCACACCGGTCCCGAACCAGTGGTCGCGCCGGACCGTACGCGGCTTCGTGTACCGGGTCTCCAGGGGCTCCCCGTGCACCGACGTGCCGTCCGCTAGCACCGGCCGCACACACTCGGTGCCGGGCGCCATCCAGACGGCGAGCAGCTCCTCGTCGTCCCGGACGACCGTGACGGGGCGGGCGATGTGGAAGCGCGGTCCGGCGTTCTCCCGGTAGCGCCACAGGATCTGATCCCCGGGCGCCCAGAAGGCCGTAGACGTACCCGCTTCCACCGCTCGTACCGCTCCACCGTCTGTCATGAAGAGATATTAGGTGCCCCGGGCATACGACGCTGCGGCGCGCGTCACGGTTCACGCCAGGGCGACCATTGGTTACGGACGCGTCATCCGCAGGACATCGAGGGCCTCGTCGAGCTGCGCTTCGGTCAGGTCACCGCGCTCCACATAGCCGTTCTCCAGGACGACCTGGCGGATCGTCTTCCGTTCCGCCAGTGCCTTTTTGGCGACCTTGGCGGCCTCCTCGTACCCGATGTACTTGTTGAGCGGAGTGACCACGGACGGCGAGGACTCGGCGTATTCGCGCGCACGCTCCCGGTGCGCGACGATCCCCTCGACGGTCCGGTCGGCGAGCAGCCGGGAGACGTTCGCGAGCAGCCTGATCGACTCCAGGACGTTCTTGGCGATCACCGGCAGCATCACATTGAGCTCGAAGTTGCCCGCGGCCCCGGCGGTGGCGACGGTCGCGTCATTGCCGACGACCTGCGCGGCGACCATCAGCACGGCCTCCGGAATCACCGGGTTGACCTTGCCGGGCATGATCGAGGACCCCGGCTGCAGATCGGGCAGCGAGATCTCCGAGAGCCCGGTCCGCGGCCCGGACGCCATCCACCGCAGATCGTTCGCGATCTTCGTCAGCCCTACGGCGATGGTCCGCAACTGCCCGCTGGTCTCGACGATCCCGTCCCGCGCGCCCTGCGCCTCGAAGTGGTCCCGCGCCTCGGTCAACGGCAGCCCGGTGACCAGCGCGACCTCGGCGATCACGGCGGCGGAGAACCCGGGCGGGGTGTTGATCCCGGTCCCCACGGCGGTCCCGCCCAGCGGCAGTTCGGCGAGCCGCGGCAGCGAGGCCTCCAGCCGCTCGACGCCGTAGCGCACCTGCGCCGCGTACCCGCCGAACTCCTGACCCAGCGTCACCGGCGTGGCGTCCATCAGGTGGGTCCGCCCGGACTTCACCACATCGGCGAACTCGACGGACTTGCGCGACAGCGCGTCCGCGAGATGCTCCAGCGCGGGAATCAGGTCGTGGATGACGGCACCGGTGGCCGCGATGTGGATGGAGGACGGGAACACGTCGTTGGACGACTGCGAGGCGTTCACATGGTCGTTGGGATGCACGTCGCGTCCGAGCCGCTCGGTCGCGAGGGTGGCGATCACCTCGTTGGTGTTCATGTTGGACGAGGTCCCGGACCCTGTCTGGAACACGTCGATCGGGAAGTGCTCGTCCCACTTGCCGCCGGCGACCTCACGGGCGGCTTCCTGGACCGCCTCCGCGATGTCCTTGTCGAGTACGCCGAGTTCGGCGTTCACCTTCGCGGCGGCACCCTTGATGCGGGCCAGCGCCTCGATGTGGGCGCGTTCGATGCGCTGTCCCGAGATCGGGAAGTTCTCCACCGCCCGCTGGGTCTGCGCCCGCCACTTCGCGTCGACCGGGACCCGCACCTCCCCCATCGAATCGTGCTCGATACGGAACGGACCCACTGTCTGACCGTCGGCCATCGCCGATCACCTCCTGTGGGGGACAGCATCGCGGACACGTCCCGTGTTCCCACCTCGGCGGACGGAAACGGAGTGTCCCGGCCGAGCGCTCAGCGGCCGGGTCCGGTGCACACCGGCTGCCCGCCCACCTCGGCACAGGCCTGCGCCCCGCGCGGGTCGGCGGCGGCCAGCATCGGGCTGCTGTAACCGTCCGAACGGTGACCGGGATACTCGGCGGACAGCTCGTCCTGCCCCGCCCTGATGGAGATCTCCCGCGCTCCGCCGACCCGGGTGCGCACCTCGGACCACACGGTCGCGCAGGACGGCGAGTACCGCAGCAGCACGACCTGACGGTCCCGGGTCACGACGCTCTCCGTACGGGCGTCCTGGGCACAGGTCTCCGAGGACGGCAGCGCCCCCTGACAACCGCCGCCCCGGCAGGAGGCGACCGCGTGATCGAGGACGTCGGCGGCACCGGCGGTGACCGCGACGGTCGTGGCCATCGCGGCGAGGGCGACGAGGGCGCGGGCGGGGGCACGCAGCCGGCGGGGCCGCCGACGTCCTCGAT